>CAXIDO010000410.1:0-2771 GCA_964022745.1 uncultured Methyloligella sp.
TACCCCCATAATTATTAACTCTCCTGGTGGCTCAAAAAATTACTTTAAAACAAGCGGCCTTTTAAAAGGAGTACCTGCGCCTGTAAAAAAAATAATTCAGTCTCTTTAATGATAAAAAAGAATGTTATCAACAGTAAAATAAACTCATGGAATTGATTAGAGGACTACACAATCTGAAAAGCCTGTCTGGGTGCGTGTTAACTATTGGCAATTTTGATGGGGTTCATGTTGGCCATCAAGAAATACTAAAAAAACTTGTAAAAAAAGCCAAAGAGCTCGGACTTCCATCTCTAGTGATTTCCTTTTCTGTAACACCTGAAACTTTTTTTGGCAGGCCCAAGGCAAGAATCAATAATTTTCGTGACAAGCATCTACTGCTTGACTCTCTTGGGGTTGATAAGCATCTTTTAATTAGATTTAATAAATCTTTTTCTGAGCTAAGCGCTAATGACTTTGTTCAAAAAGTGCTTGTTGAAAAAACAGGAGTGCGATACTGCCTTGTTGGCGATGATTTTCGCTTTGGCAAAGGCCGAGAAGGCAACTTCACTATGCTCAAAAAAACGTCTTTAGAGCATAACTTTGCTTTAGAAAAAATTAATGGTGTTTCAATCGGAAGCCTTCGCGTGAGCAGCTCTGAAATCAGAAGGCTACTAACCAAAGGCGACTTTAAAGCCGCTGAAACCTTTCTTGGAAGGCCTTTTTCAATAAGTGGCAAAGTTTCAAGTGGAGATAAGCTGGGAAGAACGATAGGCTTTCCTACTGCCAATATTGGCATTAAAAGAAAGCTCAGCCCGGTCCTGGGCGTATACAGTGTTCATATAGAACACAAATCAAAAACTTACCATGGTGTTTGTAATGTTGGAAAGCGGCCAACCCTAGGAGGATCAAAAACGCTGTTAGAGGTTTTTATTTTTGATTTTGACAAAGAGATCTATGGCGATCATGTAAAAATTATCTTCAAACAAAAATGCCGAGATGAAATAAAGTTTGATTCATTTGATGACCTCAAAAAACAAATACAAAAAGATGTCGAAAATAGCAGGCTGTTTTTTAAAAGAGACTCCGCCTAAGAGACCTGACGCCACGAAAGCTCTTCTTTAGCAAAAAAAGGAATCACCTTAGAGTCAGAGAATTTATAGGTGCCCGGCACTGTCCAAGGGGTTTTTTCAAGTATGATTTTTTTTGCGTTTCTTTTTAAGCCATAAAAGTCTGGCCCAAAATGGGAAGCAAACCCCTCCAGCATTTCAAGCTTATTGGCTTTCTCAAATGCTTCTGCATATAGCTCAATGGCAGCATGTGCAGTAAAAATACCAGCACACCCGCAGGCTGACTCTTTTTCATTTTGATAATGAGGCGCTGAATCTGTGCCTAAAAAAAACTTAGGGCTTCCAGATGTTGCTGCAGCAACCAATGCCTCTTGATGAGGCATCTCTCTTTTTAGAACAGGAAGACAGTAATAGTGAGGCTTAATGCCTCCGACAAGCATGTGGTTTCTATTAGCTAGAAGATGATGGGCAGTAATAGTCGCACCTATTGTTGACTTTGACTCTATCACGAAATCAACTGCTTCTTTCGTTGTGATGTGCTCTAAAACGACCTTAAGGTCAGGAAATTTAGCCATCAAGGGGCCAAGAACTGTCTCAATAAATACCGCCTCTCTATCAAAAATATCAATATCGCCATGGGTTACTTCGCCATGAATTAGAAGCGGGATGCCTTCTTTTTGCATTTGCTCTAGCGCTGAATAGGCGCTTGGCAAGTTTGTTACACCGCTGTCTGAATTTGTTGTTGCGCCTGCTGGGTAGAGCTTTACTGCGTAAACATGGTCTTCATTTCTTAAATCAATGATGTCTTGTTTTGTTGTGTTATCAGTAAGATACAGGGTCATCAAGGGATTAAAGTCTGAATCTTTTGGAAGGGCCCTAATAATTTCACTTCGGTAGGCCAGGGCCTGCCGAACTGATTTAACTGGGGGTGACAAGTTTGGCATAACAATTGCTCTACCCATCTGTTTGGCTGTCATGCCAACAACCGAGCTCATTGCATTACCTTGCCTCAAATGAAGATGCCAATCATCTGGTTGTGTTATCTTGATTTGCCTCATGAAAAGCCTTGTGGCAAAAAGTTCACAGGCCTAGCCATGGCATAGCTTGTATTTTTTGCCTGACCCGCATGGGCAAGGGTCGTTTCTTCCCACCTTAACATTTCTTTGACGAGCACTAACAGTATTCGTTCTATTGGGCTGAGCCTTAACTCTCTTAGGCAAAACAGGCTTTTCCTCTTGGGTTCTTTCTTCTATAATTTCTTTTTGTTGAGGAGCCACCTGTTCAAGCTTGACACTACTTAGCGCCTTAACGATTTCAATATTGATAGTATCAAGTAGCTCAGTAAACATCGAAAAAGACTCGCGCTTGTATTCCTGGACAGGATTCTTTTGGCCATAACCACGTAAATTTACGCTTTGTCTAAGCTGGTCCATAACAGCAAGGTGCTCTTTCCAGTGATGATCTAAAGCCCTAAGCATAACCGCTTTTTCAAATGTTCTCATGGATTCTGCACCAATTACTTGCTCTTTTGCTTCATGTGACTTCTCGAAGCCTGATTGAATCATTTTCAAAATCTGGTCAACGTCCATTCCTTCGTCTATCATTCCCTGAAGAGGAATGTCGACGCCGTAAGCCTCCTTTAGAGTTTTCTTAAGGCCATCAATATCCCAATCCTCCTCAAGAGTTTGTGGAGAAATATGCTGTGCAAAAAGATCGCTGATCACC
>CAXIDO010000411.1:0-2771 GCA_964022745.1 uncultured Methyloligella sp.
ACACAAGATCTTTTCGGTATCGCAAGATGATTTTCTTAACCTTCTCAATGGCAATCTCATGATGTCGAATACGCTCTTCAATGATCTCTCTTCGCCTAATGTTTTTCATGGTTTATAGTTTATAGAATGCGTGTTGACCGATTACCTTGACAGGCTTCTGTCCCTTGGCCCAGTAAGGCTTCTTTTTCATCCATGTGGCATGATAGTGATTAGCATAGCCAACATAGTCACGACTCAACTGCTTAACTGTTTTAGCTAACAGTATAGCGTACTTACCCTGTGGTAGTCTGAGTAGATGCTCAAGGTCTTTTAGCTTCTTGCCATTCCAGCAGCTAAATTGGTAACGCTTTAGACATACGCTCTCTGGCGTGCGCTTGCGCTCGAATGCTCGCTGTGCTATCACAGCAGCCACAGCATACATACCCGCATTACCTTCACCCCTAGCCTCGGCCAGTATAGTGATGGCCACAACCTTCTGCTCTCGTGTGAGCGTATGAGTACGGTGCGTATGCTGCGGGAATACAGCGGCAGCAAAAGCTACCAAGCAAACAAGGGAAACGATTGTCTTATTCATTGTCGTCGCCCTCCTCATCCTCTGGGTACTCATTGAAGATTTCGCGAAAGGCGGGAGACAACTGGCTCATGTCGGTCGTTTGCTCGTCGCCCTCGTCAAACCATCCTTCTTCAAGGGTCGTGCCGAGATCTTCTTGTTCGCATTCCACTTCAGCCTGTGACGCATGGGTCACGGCGAAGTCCTCTAGTGGTTCAATGTTATAGTCATCCATAACTTCGTTTAATGTATCAGAAAAATTGTTCATTGTCAACCTTTTATTCGCATTCGTGGCATTGGAACCGATCGGTGTCAGTCCATTGGCTGGCCTCTTCGTGGCTGATGTGAAGCTCCTCGCCGCATCCGCAGCATGACACTAGCACGGTGTTGTTGTCGCTCATGAACTGGTCTTTGAACTCAGCCCGAATCGTCTCTATGTTTTCGTTATTCATCTTGTTTATTTCGTTGTTATTTCTCTCACTCACTGGATTTAGTATACCACAATTTAAGATAATTGCAAGCTTTTTTTTCACTTTTTTAGCTCCAATCTCCTTGCTGACGGCGCTTGCGAATGAACCAAGTCATCTCCATTGAAGCCTTGCGCTTGCGCTCGGCCCGCTCTTGCTCTTGTGCTTCAATGGCATCTGCCTGCCCCTCTTCGCAGCTTAAGTTATCGAATGTATCCCTCATAACAAAAAACAGTATATCACAGATGCCGAAAAAGTCAACACTTAATCGCATGTTTTTTTCGATTTATTTACCCCTACAGCTGGCAGGTACCGTGCCAAGTGCCCCCGTTTTTTCAGAAAAATTGGAGGCATGCTTCTCTCTGTGGCAGGGTGGGGCCCTTTTTTCAATATCGACTTTAATTTTCCCCAAAGTCAAATAAAGCTAAACAAAAAAAATAAAAGCAAGCCCTATTTTTAGAAACAAAACATAAATAAATAATTAAATTTAAAAAGCCGCGAATACCCTGGAATATTTTATTAAAAAAAATATTATTTTGTATGTCAAATAAATGCTTTGAATGCGACGCTCCTGCACAATGTAATCATCATGTTGTGCCGAAAAGCCTCGGAGGAACTCAAACAGTACCATTATGTTTAATTTGTCACGGAAAAATACATGAAAGGGATTTCGTCAAAGCAAAACAACTACAAAAAAGGGGGTTCGCCAAGGCAAAAGCGGCAGGTCAACATTGCGGCAGATTTCCGTCTACCACGGAACATCAAGATAGCGAAATAATTAAAGAATATCAAAAAGGTAACAAAAGCTATGCAGAAATTGGAAAAAAATTCAATATCAGTCGTATGAGCGTTTATCGCAGATTGAAAAAAGCAAACAAGCTAAAAAGTTATGAAAACCTGTAAAATTTGTTCTAAGAAATTCACTCCTGGCGGAAGAGGATATTCATATGCTCGAGCCTGTTACTGTGGGGACAAATGCAGAAAGATAGCTGATGCAAAATCCAAAAAGAAGTCTGCTGCCAAAATTCCCCCTGAAGAACGATACAGGCAATACGTGCTTAGACGAGACAAAAGAGATGCTTTTTTAGAGCTAAACAAAGGAGATGCTTGCCGTGACTGCAAAAAGTTTAAACCTGCAAGTGATTTTAGTCGAGGACAATATAAATGTAAGTCTTGCGCAAGCGTATCTTGGAAAAAATATCACTCAGTTAATAGGGAAAGTCTTACAAAAAAACAAGCAAAACGTAATTTTGAAACAAAAACACCCGAACAAAAAGAAGACTATTTAAAAGAAAAAAAATACATAAAAGAACTTCACTTATTGCAAAAACAAGAACAAAGGAGGTGTAGAGTCTGTGACTCAATAAAGCTCCTAGATGATTTTCCTAACGATCATTCCGCCAAAGTGTTTTACAGCAAAAAAAGTTATTGCAAGCAATGTGCTTTAGAAAAATGGCGACGTCCTTATATGCAAACCCAAGAATATAAAGAAGGTAAAAAAAAGTCAGACCGCAAATACGTAACCAACAGATTAAAAAAAGATCCTTTGTTTAAATTTTCACAAAATATAAGAAGTCTTATTAGAAACAGTTTGCTCGGAAAAGGTCACAGTAAAAATGGTACTAAAACTACTGAAATTTTAGGATGCACGGTAGAAGAATGTAAAAACCACATTGAAAAACAATTCAAAAAAGGCATGAACTGGAAAAATCACGGCAAATGGCACATTGATCACATAATTCCTCTTGATTTAG
>CAXIDO010000412.1:0-2768 GCA_964022745.1 uncultured Methyloligella sp.
ATTTGCCGCCTAAAGCATCACCAGAATGTTCACCAGCTATGATGTGTAATTTAAAAGGAGGAGTTTTACTCATAGCCTATGGGCCTTTTTTTTATCTTGTATGACTGTTTTTTTGATGATGTTTTTTTACACGTTGAGTTCTTCTTCTTTTAGGCCAATGATGAAAACGCCTAATTGATTGGCCAAATCTATGGTTTTTTGTTTCTCGCTAATCAGGACTTTGTTTTCTACTATAGCGATACCATTTAGGCCTGCATCTGCGACTAACTCAATGGTTTTTGGACCAATGGTTGGCATATCTATTCGCAGTTCCTGGTTTGGTTTTGGCAGTTTTACTAATACGCCATGGCGTTTGTTCAGCCAGCCTTTGCCCCATTGCCTCAAGCCTTTGGCACGTTTTAACATATTATCCGTACCTTCAGCTGCCTCGACACAAAGCACATATTCTCGCGCCACGATGGCGCCTTGGCCAATATCCATTTCACCAAGGGAGAGAACCGTTTTAATGCCTTTTTGAATATCTTTACGATCTATTTTTGAAGGTTTTTTCTTGGTGAATGTACCGCCATCAGCTGTAAGTTCAGGCGCCACTTCATGAGCTCCAACGATTTGAAGGCCCTTTTTCTCAACGAAATTGACTATGTTGGTCAAAATAGTATCATCGCCGCCCATGGTTAAGCTAAAGACAAAACGTAGATTTCTGATCATACCGAAATCAAAGTGAATGTTTTTAAATTCTGGGCGAGAGACACCGCCAATGAAAAGGATTTGTTCGACGTTTTCTTTTTTCAAGGTGTTAAAAAGTTTGTCGACCTCTCCCCATTTTACCCACTGATGAGGATAGTTTTCTATCTCTTTAGATGCTGTTCCTTCAATACCAACGATAAAGACATCTCGGCCAGCTTTTTTTGTTCGTTCAGCTATATAGAGTGGAAGAGAGCCATTACCAGCTAATATGCCCAATGGTGTTTTAGGGCTGTTTTGCGGTTGCCCTGATTGCTGTTCTGGTTGCTGTTTTGGCAAATTGGACTGTTGCATCATGTTATTGTTCCTAGATGCTATAAAATGATGCGAAAAAATTAGCAACATCTGCAAAGCCAAAGGGTTTAAATTTAACCCTTTGGTTTATTTATGAATTTATCTAATGGCATCAGTCTATTCAACTAATATGCTTTAGTTATTATCTCTTGGTACGCACAATGCCCGACTTGATTCATTGCGAATGAATGTGATCATTTCTTGTACGCATTTATTGTCTTTATAATCGATCTCAACTTGATCAACACGCTCTTTCAAAGTTGCTCTATCAGCAAAAATATCCTGATAAGCGCTTCTTAATTGATGAATGTCTTCTCGAGAAAAACCGGAACGTTTTAGACCAACAATGTTCAGTCCACCAAGTCCAGCTCTGTGACCAATGGCCATTCCGTAGGGTATTACGTCATGTTCAATACCTGACATGCCACCAATAAATGCTTTATGACCAATGCGTACGAATTGATGAACTGCCGTGAGGCCACCAAGAATTGCACCGTCACCAATGGAGCAATGACCACCTAATGTTGCGTTATTGGCAAAGATGACTTCGTTACCTAAAAAGCAATCATGGGCGATGTGAGAGCCGGCCATGTAGAGACCATTGTCACCAACTTTTGTTATCCAACCACCATGTTCTGTACCGGAGTGCATTGTTACATGCTCACGAATACGGTTATTTTTTCAGGGTCTTCAAAGTTCGCGACTTGAGGAATTTTCCCAAGGGACGCGAAGGGATAGATTTCACAATCATCGCCAATAGATGTTTGGCCACATAAAACAACATGTGAATGTAGTTTTACATTGTCACCAATTTCGACATTTGGCCCAACTTGACAGAAAGGGCCAATTTCTACATTTGATCCAATTTTTGCGTCTGCTGAAATATCGGATGAAGCGTGTATTTTATTTTCTGACATTTGATCCTATACATCCACGATGGTAGCACTAATTTCGGCTTCAGCAACGCGCTCGCCATCTACTTTTGCTTCAGCTGAGAAGCGCCATACACGGCCGCGACTTCTAATCTTTTGAACGTGGTAATGCACTTGGTCACCAGGGCCTACAGGTTTGCGAAAACGAGCGCGGTCGATTGCCATGAAATAAACCAACTGTTCCGTTGCTTTTTCTTCTAAGTTGGCAACGCATAATGCACCTGCTGTTTGAGCCATGCCTTCTACAAGTAATACACCTGGAAACACTGGGTGCTCTGGAAAGTGTCCTTGAAAGAAGTTTTCATTGTAAGTGACATTTTTAATCCCAATGGCACTTTCATCTTTATACATGTCGATGATGCGATCTATGAGTAAAAAGGGATAGCGGTGAGGGAGATATTTCATAATATCTGCGATATCTGCTGTCCCTAACTCTCCTTTTGTTGCGCTCTCATCCATATTTTTAAATCCTTAAATATTTTTACTTTATACCTATCATATAGCTCATGATTTCATGCCTTATTGGTAAGGTAAGATCATGGGTTAAATGCCAGGTTTTTTTAACTTTGAATCGCGTGTCTCAACCATCTTTTCAACAGCAATAATTTCTTTAAACCATTGTTTCATTGGCTTGGCTGGGGTGCCTCCGTAACGACCTTTGGGAGGAACACTTTTATGAACATTGCTTGAGGCCGCAATTTGAGCTCCATCTCCAATTTCGATATGGCCAACAGCACCTGTTTGGCCCCCCATAACAACGTAATTACCAATTTTACAACTGCCAGATATGCCTGTTTG
>CAXIDO010000413.1:0-2746 GCA_964022745.1 uncultured Methyloligella sp.
TTCTAGCTGGCGGCATGGAAGTACATGATATTGGTTTGGCACTTTCTCCGATGGCTTATTTTGCTCAATTTGACTTGGATGTTGAAGGCGTGGCGATGGTGACAGCCAGCCACAATGATAATGGATGGACCGGCATCAAAATGGGGCTTGATAAACCTCTCACTTTTGGACCGGACGAAATGAGCCGCCTTAAAGAGATTGTTTATGAAGCTGAAGCGCCTATGCCTGGCGGCGGGGTTTATCATTACCACGCTGGATTTGAACAGCGCTATATGGATGACCTTACAAACCGTGCACCCATTAAGCGCAAATTAAAAGCTGTTGTTGCCTGCGGCAATGGCACAGCCGGTGCTTTTGCTCCGCATGTTTTGGAAAAGCTTGGTCTTGATGTCATTCCGCTCAACACAGACCTTGACCATAGTTTCCCTAACCACAACCCAAACCCTGAAGACATGAAAATGCTCAATGCCATTCAGGATGCTGTTAAAGAAAATGGCGCCGATCTTGGTCTGGCTTTTGATGGTGATGGTGATCGCTGCGGTGTGATTGATAATGAAGGCAATGCTATTTTTGCTGACAAGGTTGGCGTTATGCTCGCCAGAGATATCTCAGCCATTAATGAGAATGCTCTTTTTGTTGCTGATGTAAAATCAACAGGGCTCTTTTTGACTGATCCAGTTTTGCAAGCGAATGGCGCGACTACACATTTTTGGAAAACGGGGCACTCATACATTAAGCGCTATTCTCATGAGAACAACGCTTTGGTTGGATTTGAAAAATCTGGTCACTTCTTCTTCAACAAACCACTCGGGCGCGGCTATGATGATGGTCTTATTGCTGCCCTTGCTGTTTTGGATATGCTCGACAGAAGCCCTGAGAAATCGCTTAGTGATTTACGCAATGACTTGCCTTTAACTTATCAATCTCCGACCATGTCACCGCATTGTGCTGACGAAGAAAAATATGGTGTAGTTGATCGTATTGTTGCGCACTTTACTAAACTTTCTGAAGATGGTGCTCAACTTGCTGGGCAAAATATCCGCGAGCTTATTACGGTCAACGGTATCCGTATTGTTCTTGAAGACGGCACCTGGGGTTTGGTTCGCGCTTCATCAAACAAGCCTGAGCTTGTTGTTGTGGTTGAAAGCCCAACAAGTGAAGCGAATATGCGCGGCATATTCAAAGAGCTGGATGATCATCTTGCTACGTACAGTGAGATTGGTGAGTATAATCAGAAGATTTAAATGCTTTCAATCATGCCATTACTAGAGAAATTCGTATCGTTAAAGAATTTAGCACTTAAAGGGGCTTAACTATGAAGTCACTGAATCAAGAAGGTCTCGAAAATTACATTCTTGGATATAGTGGTAATGATCAGAATATCTCTTTTGTCTGGAACGGTGAGCATGGGGAAAAGTTCTCCGATCATAATTGGGCTTTTCGCAACGATGTTATCGACCATGTACTCCAATCCCTAGATAGCGCACCGCTTTCTCTTTTAGTAGATTTGTATCGTGCTATTACCTCTTCCTCTAAAGAATCATGGTCGATCGACATGCGCATAAAAACTATAACCGAAATGATGCTTTCTAAAGGCCGTGAGACCGTAGCTAAGGATTATTTGATAGGTGCAATGCAGAGTTTTGATGCCTATTTAAGCACAGCTGCAATAGATTGCTCAGTTGATATCTTAAAAGATTGTTTGGAATTGGCTAACGCAAACCTTAGGGCGGAAGAACATGAAGAAGAGAGAAAAATTTGGGAGTTGGGTGTTGAAAGGTTTT
The DNA here is from genome assembly GCA_964022745.1 of uncultured Methyloligella sp. Lineage (GTDB taxonomy): Bacteria > Pseudomonadota > Alphaproteobacteria > Rhizobiales > HXMU1428-3 > HXMU1428-3. The sequence goes on from CAXIDO010000413.1 coordinate 1,785, forward strand.
CAGAATTTGTCAGAAATGCGTAGCTAAGCCCACATGTAAGTCGTGATAATTTTTTCAATAAAATTTTTAGGTAATAAAAAGAAAAAATATTTTTTCTGAACGGCTGTTACCTTAGCGAAAGATACAATGGATATGGAGACCTTATAAAATTTTATTCTATTCCTAACTCTTATCGGAGTTTTTTTTACTTTTTTATTTTTTCTTCGAAATTAATATAAAAATGCTGTTTTACAACTTTTTAGAAATAAGTTACATAACAAAAAACTCGATAGAGATAAAAATAATAGGATAAACTACTTTTATCCAAATAATGTGATTGCGCCTCCTGAAGTAAAAGACAAGAAACTAAGGCAAAAACATATTCAATATAGTTTAGAGATGATGATACTTTTAGGGGGGATTATTCCAGTATTAGCCATGATTGCTCATCAAATTTTTAATTTATAATCAAAACCTTCCGTTTGGAATCAGAAGCGGAAAGACATCTTATCAAACATGATATGCGCCGTTATACTTTCCTTTATACATATTCCATATGACCATTATTATGGGGGCAAAGCCTATGGCCATGAATGTTCCTATCATGATGTCAGTTGATTGGAACTCTCGAGATTGCATGATGTATAGTGCGAAACTAACCAAGGCGATGTACCACAGAACAGCAATCAGATGAGCAAGTTTGATAATCCAGTCTGCCAGCTCGCCTATTTTGAAGAAGACAAGCAAAGCAAATGGGACAAGGATAATCGCTATCATTGAGTATAGGCCCACCCTTTCAACCAGCGCATCACTAACAATTGCCGTTGCGCCCATCGAGCCGACACCAATGGTAAGTTTTAATGCTGCGTTTGACCAGTTCATCTCTCACTCTTTTTAGTGCGGCTTCAGATGCCCACAAAGCATCCGCCTTTTTAGTGCGGCTTCAGATGCCCACAAAGCATCCGCCTTTTTAGTGCGGCTTC
>CAXIDO010000414.1:0-2733 GCA_964022745.1 uncultured Methyloligella sp.
AAATATTTATAAGAATGTTCAAGAACTTGTTTTTTTGACCACTCAGGATGCCGCGCCTTAACCCCAAAAGTTACATTTTTCAAAGCGCTCAACCAGGGAAGCAATGAATAATTCTGAAATACAACCCCTTGATCGAGGCTCGGACCAGAGACTTCAGAATTATCCATTGTCACAGCTCCCGACGTTGCTGTATCAAGCCCCGCCAGGATGTTCATGACTGTAGATTTACCGCAACCAGAGTGACCTAAAATACAGACAAACTCTCCCTTAAAAATATCCAGGTTCAAATTTTCAAATACAGTAAGTGGTTCCCCGCCTTCAGTAGATGGAAAACGTCTGCATAGATTATCTATTTCTAAAAATGGTTTTTCATCCATAGTAAGATATTACTCCTGATATTTCACGGCGCGTTGAACCTGAGCAAAAGCTGCATCAAGCAACATTCCCACGACACCGATCACCAAAATTGAAAAAATAACACTCGTCAGATCGAGATTATTCCACTCGTTCCAGACGTAATAACCAATACCGGTTCCACCAACCAACATTTCAGCGGCCACAATAACTAACCAGGCAATGCCAATCGAAATACGCATGCCGGTTAAAATAGTTGGAGCAGCAGCAGGAAGGATAACCGAATAGGCTGTTTGCAAGGAGCCTAACTCATGTGTACGAGCCACATTAATCCAATCTTTGCGAACCCCCGCGACACCAAATGCGGTGTTAATCAACATCGGCCAAATCGAACAAATGAAAATTACAAAAATGGCAGAGGCCTGACTGTCCTTAATTATAAATAAAGCAAGTGGCATCCAGGCAAGGGGTGATATAGGCCGCAACACCTGAATAAACGGGTCCAAAGCCTTATAAGCAAGGGGAGACATCCCAATTAAGAAGCCAAAGGGGATCGCAATCAAAGCCGCCAAAAAATATCCCGCCAAAACACGATATAGAGAGTACCCAATTTGAATACCAATTCCTTTATCGTTCGGCCCATTATCATAAAACGGGTCTGAAAGTTCAGTGATGGCCAATTTAATGATCTTGGAAGGCGGGGGAACCCGCGCTTCCTGATCAGCACCACCCATAAGCTTTTCATACTCCGTCATTTCAGTAGCTGACTTCACCTTAGGTGTCGCCAACTCCCAAATACCACCCAGCGCAAAAAGCAAAGTGAGGGAGAGTAGAGCAGCTCTTAAGTTTAGTGATTTTAGCATGTCAATCACCGCTTAATTGCAAAGCTATTCACATACTCTTCCGGTTTAGCCGGATCAAAAGTCTTACCCATGATAGTGTAACTTTTATAGGTCTCCGTTGGCGGTGTTAATCCAAGGTCTTTCATAATCTTGGCACAGTCACCAGCAAGATAAACTTTCTCAGCCACGCCTTTATAATCGACATCACCTTTGACATACCCCCAGCGCTTCATCTGAGTTAAGATCCATATGCCCATTGAATGCCAAGGGAACGGATCAAAATCAATTCGGTCAGGAACTTTGTGTATTTTCCCAAGTCCATCTGCATATGTGCCAGTAAGCACCTGTTCAATCACCGGTACAGGCTGGTTCAAATAATTCTTTGGAGCTATCGCTTTGGAAATATCTTTTCTGTTTTCAGACTTATGCGCAAATTGTGTTGCGTCAACCAATGCTTTTAAAAGGTTGCCATAAGTATTCGGAAGTTTTTCTGAAAACTCTTTACTACACGCAAACGCACAGCAAGGGTGTCCATCCCAAATGTCTTTCGTCAGCTTATGAATAAAACCAACTTTTTCCCAAACAGCCCTTTGGTTAAATGGATCAGGTGACAAATAACCATCCAAATTACCAGCCCGTAAATTAGCAACCATCTCAGGTGGTGGCACCACTCTAATTTGAATGTCTTTATCCGGGTCTAGTCCGGCTTCAGCTACATAATAACGAAGCAGGAAGTTATGCATGGAATATTCAAACGGCACACCAAATTTGAAACCTTTCCAAAGTTTGGGGTCATTCTTTTTCTTATGATCCACATGTAACACAATCGCCTGACCATTAATGTTCTCAACTGCCGGCATTAGGAAAGGCACTTCAGTTGAACCCGCCCCCATAGTGATCGCAAGCGGCATAGGCGTAAGCATATGAGCAGCATCATACTCTTTATTGAGAGACTTATCCCTGGCCACTGCCCAGCCGGCTGTTTTAATCACATCAACATCAAGACCATATTTTTCGTAAAACCCAAGGGGTTTGGCCATAATAATCGGTGTCGCACAAGTAATAGGAACAAAGCCAACTTTCAGTTTGGCTTTTTCAGGTTTTCCAAGTTTATCGAGGATAGCTGCTTTTGCTTGCTCCATAGGAAAAACAGAAGCAATCGCAGCAGCAAGTGTTCCTGTCCCCATCATTTTTGCAAATGAACGCCGTGAAAGTTCATTATGTCCAAAAACAGAGCGCACCACAGCACTCTCGACAGCTCGTTCCAACATCTCCTCGCTAGAAAGAAGTGTCTGCTCATCCTTCAAATCAGATGATATTTGACTAGTGGCTGTACTATCTTTTTTAGATGAGCAAGAAGAACAACCACACCCTGCTCCATGCGTTAGATCTACATCGCCATCATATGGGTTACCAAGACTTTTAGATGTCATTATCAAGACCCCCTGTAAGGTATTTTACTGCCGACCAATTCGGCTGTTCCCTACAGAGAATGGCAATCATTGTGCCAACTGATAAAAAAGTTTTATTTTTATAA
>CAXIDO010000415.1:0-2726 GCA_964022745.1 uncultured Methyloligella sp.
ATCTGAGTTCTGGAAAAAGCGAATGAAAAATCCAAATAAAAATTTTTGGCAAGGAAAAAAAGTGCTCTTAACAGGGCACACTGGTTTTAAAGGGGCTTGGCTAACACTCTGGCTACAGCAAATGGGCGCCCAAGTTGCTGGGATCAGTCTAGAGGCCAACACAACTCCAAACCTTGTTTCAGAACTTAATCTTCAGAATATATGCAACTCTAATATTTGTGATATTAGGGATGCTGAAAAGTTAACCTCTCTGATTAAAGAAGCAAATCCGGAAATTGTTTTCCACCTCGCTGCACAAGCCCTCGTGAGGGAAAGTTATCAAAACCCTTTAGAGACATTTGATACGAATGTCATGGGAACAGCTAATCTTCTGAATGGGATGCGTTCTTTAGATAATCTCTCGTCAGTTGTTATGGTCACAACAGATAAAGTCTATCGGAATAATGAGTGGACGTACCCATATCGCGAAGATGACGCTTTGGGGGGGCATGACCCTTATAGTGCAAGCAAGGCGGCAAGTGAGATTGTTATAAATAGCTACAGAGAATCATTTCTAGCTGAAAAAGGAATTCCGGTTTCTAGTGCAAGGGCTGGCAATGTAATTGGTGGTGGTGATTGGTCTGCTGATCGTTTAATCCCTGATGCAGTAAGAGCGTGGGAAGAAAAAAAAACTTTAGAAATCAGACGGCCAGACGCTATAAGACCATGGCAGCATGTCCTTGAACCTTTGGCTGGTTATATGATTTTAGCTGAAAAATTAGCAGGCAAAACAGCGCAAGCCGGAGCTTATAATTTTGGACCAGAAACCAGTGAAGCTGTTCCCGTCCGAACAGTTATCGAACTAGCTAATAAAACATACTCTAAAGGAGACGTTGTTTTTGGTGATGGCCTGGAAGGTGTCCACGAAGCTGGACGGCTCTCTTTAGAAATTGCAAAGTCAGTTGAAATTTTAGGTGTTAAACCCCGTTGGAATTTAGAAACCGCAATAGAGAAAACCATGAGCTGGTATAGAGCCTATTATGAAGGGGCAGATGCAATTACCCTTTGTAATAATCAAATAAAATCGTTTGAACAACACAGTACGGTAAATTCAGTATGAGCCGGTTTGAAATTCATTCATTACCTCTACAAGGGTTAAAACTGATTGAACGTCAGAAAATGGGAGATAGCAGAGGTTTTCTTGCAAGAATGTTTTGCACTGAAGATCTAAAGCCGGCCGGATGGAAAAATACCATACAACAAATCAATCATACTATGACGGAAAAAAAAGGCACAGTACGTGGCTTTCATTATCAAATTCCTCCGCACAGTGAGATGAAGTTAGTAAGTTGTATTGCAGGAAAAATATTAGATTTCGCAATCGACATCAGAAAAGGTTCCGATACGTTTTTGCAAGTCTATAGTGAAGAGCTTTCTGCTGAGAATGGAAAAGCCTTATTAATACCAGAAGGGTTTGCCCATGGGTTTCAGTCATTAACCGATAATGTAGAATTGCTATATTGCCACTCAGAGGCTTACATGGCAGATGCTGAAGCTGGATTAAACCCCTTGGATCCAAGTCTAAATATATCTTGGCCACTTGAGATCAGTGACCTATCCGAACGTGATAAAAAACATCCGCTCATTAATGAGCAATTTGAAGGTATTAAAATATGAAGTGTAGACATTGCTCAAAAACATTAGAGCATAATTTTATGGATCTAGGTTTTGCCCCTCCTTCAAATGCCTATTTAACTCAAGATAAACTAACGAAGCCCGAAGTTTATTATCCGTTGAATATCAAAGTTTGTAACGACTGTTGGTTGGTGCAAACCGAAGACTATGCTGAGGCCGATGAACTGTTTGATGCAGACTATGCATATTTTTCAAGTACCTCAAAGGGATGGTTAAAACATGCTGAAAATTATGCAGATAAAATGATCGATGCATTAGAGCTATCTAAGGAGAGTTTTGTTGTCGAGGTAGCATCGAATGATGGCTACCTCTTGAAAAATTTTCAGAACAAAAACATCCCATGTCTTGGTATTGAACCAACAGACAGCACAGCTAAAGCTGCCGAAGATTTGGGAATTGAAGTTATCCGTCAATTTTTTGGAGAAAATCTAGGTTTAGAATTAGCTGAGAATGATAGACAAGCTGATTTAATTGCTGGCAATAATGTATATGCCCACGTGCCCGATATAAATGATTTTACAAGAGGATTAAAAGCCGCCTTAAAACCAAAGGGTACGATCACTCTTGAGTTCCCACATCTTATGCAACTAATACAGCATAATCAGTTTGATACCATTTATCATGAGCATTTTTCTTATTTATCTCTGTTAAGTGTTCAAGAAATTTTTGATAAATCTGGCCTTAGAATATTTGACGTTGAAGAATTCACAACTCATGGCGGCAGCCTTCGAATATATGGTTGCCATAACGATGATGAACGTCAAAACACTATACATGTTGAAGAAATTATAGAAGCGGAAATAGAGAGCGGCTTAAAGTCAATTCAAACTTACGCAGAGTTTCAGCAAAAGGCAGATAAAGTAAAAGATGATTTGCTGGCCTTTCTAATCGAACAAAAAAGATTAGGGAAAACAGTGGCAGCGTATGGTGCTGCTGCAAAAGGGAATACTCTGTTGAACTATGCCGGTGTTAAACCAGATTTATTGCCTTTCGTTTGTGATGCTGCCGAAGCCAAACAAGGAAAATTCATGCCAGGCAGCCATATCCCGATT
>CAXIDO010000416.1:0-2720 GCA_964022745.1 uncultured Methyloligella sp.
CAAGAACACTCATTACTAAATTAGGAGCTTTGATTGCTTCTAATGGGTTTAGCGCATTAAAGCGTAAAATGGACCCACGTGGCATGAATGGGGGCGTCTTTTTAGGCTTAAACGGGCTGGTCATAAAAAGTCATGGCGGAACGGATGCAAAAGGTTTTGCAAGTGCCATAGATCTTGGCTATGACATGGCATCGAATAAGTTGGTTGAGAGGCTTTCAAAGGATATTGAGAAGTCGCATGAGCTTTTAGCAAATGATCTTGCAAAAGAAACAAAGCCGGTTTTGGCAAACAGTGAAGCCGCTTCAGAAAAAGAACAAATAAACAAATAAGAAATCAAAAAGAATAAATGGGGTTAGCCCCACTATATAGAATTAAAGGTTGCGTAAATTGTCTCAGTTTCAATCCATAATCCGCTCTGTAGGCGGCTACCTACCAGAAAACAAAGTAACGAATGAAGATTTGTCAAAGATGGTCGATACATCTGATGAATGGATTAGAGAACGAACTGGTATCAAAGCGCGCCATATCGCAGCTGAAAATGAAATAACTTCTGACCTTGCTTTAAAAGCGGCAAAACAAGCGTTGGAGAGAGCAGAAATGCAGGCTGATGAGATTGATCTCATTATTCTGGCAACTTCCACTCCAGATCAAACCTTTCCAGCAACTGCAGTGACTATTCAAGCCGAGCTCGGCATTACCAATGGTGCCGCATTTGATATGCAAGCCGTTTGCTCAGGTTTTGTATTCGCACTCACCACAGCAGATCAATATGTTAAATCTGGTCAGGCAAAGAATATTTTGGTTATCGGCGCTGAAACTTTTTCACGTATTCTCGATTGGGAAGATAGAACAACCTGTGTTTTGTTCGGTGATGGCGCTGGCGCCGTTGTCGTATCATCAGAGCCAGTGGGTGATGAAAATCAACGAGGAATACTAACTTCAAAATTACGCTCTGACGGCCGCTATAGAGATAAGCTCTATGTAGATGGTGGACCATCAAGCACAAAAACCACAGGCTACTTACGAATGAATGGCCGTGAAGTTTTTCGTCATGCTGTAACTAATATATCTGATGTGATTAAAGAGACATTGGAACAAGCCAATTTAACAATTGCTGATATTGATTGGTTTGTCCCCCATCAGGCGAATGAGCGGATCTTGAACGGAACAGCTAAAAAAATTGGCTTACCCTTTGAAAAGGTCATTATGACAGTGGCTGATCATGGCAACACATCCGCAGCTTCAATTCCACTTGCCCTTAATTATGGAGTTGAAACTGGTAAAATAAAACAAGGTGACATGGTCTTACTTGAAGCAATGGGCGGTGGTTTCACATGGGGCGCAGTTCTGGTTCGTTGGTAATCAGCATACCCTCAGGAGCATCTGGTTTTATGGCAAATATAAACGAAGATGCCACCTTGAGCTAAGAATTGTATTAAATGCTGCCTCATAACAAGAAAAAATACCACAAATCATAGCTAAATCCCGAAATTTACAACAAAAATTGCAATTGCCCATTGACCAATTCATCTACCTTAGATTAGCATTTCAACCAGAGAGTCAAATCAATAAGAGGGACAAGCGATGAGCGAGAAAACATTAACTCGCGCAGACCTGGCAGAGGCAGTTGTCAAACGCATAGGTTTGCCGCGGAATGAATCCGCAGACTTGGTGGAACTCGTTCTTGCTGAAATTAGCAATAGCTTGCAAGAAGGCCAGCAAGTAAAGCTATCTTCCTTCGGCTCCTTTGGTGTGCGTGAAAAAAAACAACGCATCGGACGTAATCCAAAAACGGGTGAAGAGGTGCCGATCACACCAAGACGAGTTTTGGTTTTCAGACCAAGCGCCATCATGAAAAATCGCATCGATGCAAGCATGAAAGCACGCAGCAAAAGAACCAAGAAGAAAAAATAATCTACTCTAAATAACACGCGTTAGTAGAAGCCTTGGATTACTCCCATATGGGAGTAGTACTTCTCGCTTAAGGGCGAAGAACTAGGGGCAGTGCGGTTGCTAGAGTGGGCAACTGGAGCACTAGAAAAGCGGTTGCTAGAGTGGGCAACTAAAACAAAATTAAAAACGCGACAAAAAACGAAACTATTTTTACGAAGAAGGGAGTGCTCTTCTTAGAGCACGTACATGACGCCACAGGCGTCCGGCGCAAGCGCCGCCCCTCGGAGGCCCAAGCGCCATAAGCGCTTGGAATAGCCGTGAGAGAGAGAGAAATGAAAAAGTCATCTGATGCTTTACGCACCATTAGTGAAGTTGCAACAGACCTTGATATACCAAAACATGTGCTTCGTTTTTGGGAAAGTAAGTTTACTCAGATCCGGCCTATGAAACGCGGCGGTGGTCGTCGATATTATCGCCCAGCAGACATTGAACTTCTCAAAGCTATTCGTCACCTTCTATATGGAGAAGGTTTCACCATTCGCGGTGTTCAGCAAATCTTCAAGCGTGAAGGAATTGATTATGTTAAAAGTTTTGCCGGTGAAAATACCGGTGATACAGCAATTCTTATGAACGCTAAGGCAACAGAAGACAATCCATCGGAAAAAATTGCCAACACTCATTTAAAAGTGACAATTAAAAAGGAAGGTTTTTCAGCTAAGTTAGACACTAAGCAAAAAGTATTACTCTCAATTCTTGATGAAGTTGAAGAATGCCGAAAAATATTTGCTTAAAAAACGATATAAAATCACTGACGCATAATTTCAAGA
>CAXIDO010000417.1:0-2719 GCA_964022745.1 uncultured Methyloligella sp.
CCCTTTTTACCTCTCATAATATTGGCTTTAATTAAGCTCAGAGAGGCTATTTCAACCGTATTTTTGATGATCTTAGATTTAAGATTTTCATCAAATAACTTAATAAATGACCTTTGTCATATTTTATTCATTCACTGACTAACCCAGCTGAGAGAATTGCTTGCACATAAAGATGTGTCAAGTTTGTTTCTCTTAGCATATTTAATGGGTTAATTTTGCTTTTTAAAGGTTTTTTCGTAATTTGCCAATGGATGATGTTGCTCAACCAATTTCTTTAGACGTTCTTCAAGCACATGGGTATATATTTCCGTTGTTGAGATGTCTGCATGGCCTAATAATTGTTGCACAGCCCGCAAATCAGCTCCACGCTCTAATAAATGGCTGGCAAAGGCGTGCCTGAGTACGTGGGGAGATATTTTTTCGGCTCTTAACCCGGCTTTTGATGCCAATTCTTTTAATTCCTGGCCGAATCTTTGCCGAGTTAAATGCCCTTCTTTGCTGTTTGAGGGAAAAAGCCATTTAGGCTGTCGTTTCGACGATTGAGGTGTTTCTCCCTCTATACTACCTAAATAATCAATTAATGCCGTTCTGGCAGAGCTATTTAAAGGCACCAGCCTTTCTCTACCGCCCTTACCTTTAATGGTGAATAATCTCTCATCACCATTTAAAACGGAATATGGCAAGCTGACTAACTCTGTCACCCGCATACCTGTCGCGTATAAGAGCTCTAATAAACAATTCAGTCGTTTCGCCTGGTGTTTTGCATGACCCGTTTTGTTTTCGCACTCAGTTTTTGCGGTCGCTAATAAGGTCTCCACATCCTTGGCACTCATTAATTTGGGTAGAGGGCGTTTTTGTTTTGGAGTATCTATATGGGCAGCTGGATCGTCCTGAATTAACCGTTCTGATAATAAGAAACGATAAAACTGGCGCAATGAGGATAATTGACGTGCTCGCGATGAACTGGCCAATCCATTTGATTTTAGATTTGTTAGATAGTCTTTAATATCTGAAGTTGTGGCGTGTTGAATGTTTGAGGGCGCAGATTTTGTTTCTATGTTCTGCTCTATAAAACCATTAAACCGATTTAGATCACGTTCATAGCTTTCCAGTGTATTTTGACTAGCACCGCGTTCAGCGCTTAGCATTGCTAGAAACTCACCTATTAATTTCGTTGATGAAACTGTTTTTTTCGAATTTGAGAGCATTGATACTCCCTTTAAATTTGTTTTATTCTGCGAAAGAAATTATAGCTGGAGGCTGAACAATAGCGAAACCTATTCATCCGCAATTTTTAGCCCGAGAACCTCGTGGCTATATTCACGTGACGCTGGTTCGAAGACTGTTGCCAAAACATAAAGGGTGACAAATGTAACCGATAAAATAATGCTTATTCTTGTCAAAAACGCTACCAGGCTTGGCATAAGGCCCCCAAAAATATAAAGTTTCAGCTTATATTACGTTTTGCTTTAAGATTAACAAGGCAACAACAGTGATGAAGGATTAATATCACCTGTTTTTTAAACATTGTCAGTCATAAATGAAAAGAATTTAAACTAAATACGTTCACTTGATTGTATCATGACATCATGCTTGCTAACAATAGAGCTTAAAAAACAAGCAACGCTGTTTAACAGCTCTTTATTTTGGCAATGATTGAAATTTACATTTACGAAAACTCTAAATTATGCAGCAAATTCAAACTAAAAAACTCGATCAAAAAGTCAAAACGATATTGTCTGAAAAGTCACTTGTTCTCGTTGGTTTGATGGGTGCTGGGAAATCTGCGATTGGTAGGCGGATTGCTTCTCGTTTACAAATGAAATTTCTTGATGCTGACACCGAGATTGAAACGGCCGCGGGTCAATCTATTTCCAATATATTTGCTGAGCATGGAGAAGCTTATTTTCGTGACCGGGAAGAAAAAATAATTGAGCGCCTCCTGGTTGATGGCCCTCTTATTTTAGCAACAGGTGGCGGGGCGTTTATGAGCTCTGTTACACGAAACAATATCAAAACTCATGGGGTTTCGGTTTGGCTTCGTGCTGAACTTGATGTTCTTATGGAGCGGGTTGGTCGGCGTGACCACCGGCCGTTATTACAAACATCAAACCCAACAGCGGTCATGCAAAAATTGATTGATGAACGCTACCCAATTTATTCACAATCAGACATTACAGTTGAAAGCCGCGATGTTGCTCATGAAGTCATCGTGCAGGAAATTCTTAAAGCGATTGCAAATCAATCACAACACTAATCAAGTTATGAAAGGTTCATTCTTTTATGAGCTCGCATATCTCTAACCCTACAGAGACATCCCCACAGCCTATCGACGACAGTCGTTCATCTTCTAACACTCTCATTAATGTTGGTCTTGGTGAACGCTCTTACGATATTTTAATTGGCTCTGGACTTTTAGAACAAGCTGGAACCAAAATTTCGGCTCTGCGGCCTAAAGCTAAATGTTCGATTGTTACAGATGAAACTGTGGCTTCATTTCATTTGGAGAGTTTAGAGGCTTCGCTTCACTCTGCTGGGATAGATTATAAAACTGTCATTCTTCCAGCTGGTGAGGCTACTAAATCTATTGATAAACTTAGCTTTTTATTAGATGAATTGCTTTCCCATGAAATTGAACGCGCTGACTTAGTGATTGCATTTGGTGGTGGGGTCATCGGAGACTTAGCCGGATTTGCGGCGAGCATTTTACGGCGCGGGG
>CAXIDO010000418.1:0-2718 GCA_964022745.1 uncultured Methyloligella sp.
AGATATATACGCCGAAGGTCGCAATGATTTTCCATCAACAGACAGAGTATCTTCAAAATTAGCCGAGTAATCAGATTCTTTTCTTTTATCTATAAAGGCCTTCCCAAAATATATTCTTGGATATTTAGATATATTGTTTAAATATTGTCCTGAAACACTAACAAACATTTCTTGATATGAGACATCATAACCTTTTATTTTTATATGCCTCTGTCCTAGCAAACCAAGAGATTTATATCTCAAATATTTCGAAACAAAAGCTCGTAATGAATAATGTGTAGAGGGTTGGCGCCCTGAACTGTTTGATTCAGCCTTTCGTTTTCTTTTTCCCTCTTCACTACAAACATCTCCAATTCCCTTGGGTGGTTTTTGCTTTTTATCGAAATGTGACGTTGGCCTTGAAAATCCGAAAATATCAGGGAGATTGTCTGATTTTTCAGCCCTGTTACTGCCAGCTCCTTCAAGTGAATCAAAACCTGAATTCTTTGTTAAAGTCTCCCTCACTAATTCACAATCAGGATAATGTTCACCAACAGTCTTAAAGTAAGGATCTACTTTCATATCTTGTCGAATTTTGTCTAAATTTGCACACGTAATTGGAACTGAGCAATTATTCGCAGGACATTCAAAATTCTTTTTGTTCTTAATTATTCCAGCCCAATAATAATCATACGCAAGTTCAGCATCTACTGTTTCATCACTATCCAAACTGTATGCTTGCTCAATTTTCATAGGAGCCCTCTATAAATATAACGCCGAAGCACAGCGGCGACGAAGGAGCCACGTAAAGGGCGTCCGGCGGCCACCGGCCGCGAACTGCTGCGCCTTGTTAAATTTTTTCATTTTTCCCGCATGCCAAGCAGTGCTTGTAAGGTCCATAACGGCCATGTTTTTGGTCAACAATGCCACCACAGGTGAAACAGCAATCTGAATTACCCTGGCTCCAACGCCACAACCGATAAAAGCACACTATGAACCAAACCAATGAGGCTAGCAAAAGGCCTGCGCCAATCCAGAGTGCCGCAGCGCGAGAGCCGCCCTCGAAAACCGCACTGCCAGAGAACAGGTCAGGCAAAAAGCTGCCGAAAAAGTGAAGCCCGACAAATGCAAGAACGAGCAAAACGCTTGGAAGGGCAAACAATTTAAACAGCATCCTGTTAGACAACGCAGATCCTTCTCTCATTGAAATTTAACGCCCGCATTTGCGGCTGGCTTGGAGCGCAGCGGAAAACCAGTCCGACAACATGCGCTTGTTAGATTTTTTCTTCACCATAGGCCCCTAAAATCTGGTCCGTCATAGCTCGGGATTTAAGTGCTTGCTTATCCTCTACATCTGCCCCAGATTTTTCAATAATCTTGACTGCCTCAAGAAAGATAGCTGGGTAAACATTTTCATCATTTAGCTTATCTATAATCGGAGTACAAAAACGTTCACATTTCTTCTGACTATTCAATGGTGGAAACTCTTCCGCACTCGAGATCATAGGGACGAGCATTAATATATAGAAACGAACTTTCTTATACTTCTTATCGATAGTGCCATTTAGAAATAGCGAATCTAGCCGATAGAATGCCAGTCCCGCCATGTAGTATGGCGAAAACTGATGATCTTCTTCGAATAATTTGGACCCATGATTACCCATAGTTTTTACCAAAGTACCTAGGTATGTGGTAACCATGTGTGGATTTTTGCTGAACATGGCTGAGTAAGATTTGATCTGATTTGCAATGGTTATTACTTTTCTTTTAACAACATTTCTATCGGAGTTGTATTCCTTAGCCCTCCTTTCATAGAAAAGCTTACCCTCACCATTTATCGAAGTGTAATAGTGTTGAAGGTTCTTTTGAAAGTCTGACATCGCAGCAAGCTGTTCTTTTTTAATTGCCGTTTGGTTATTTGTCGAAACTGTAATTTTAGATTTTACGTCTTCGTCTTTCGTTACAATTAGTCGCAAAGGAATATTGATGTTATCGATGTTTTCATTATTGCGATTTTCATATAAAACATTACTTGTTTGGCAACCATTTACAATCTGATAATCAGTAATCGTTAGTGAATTTGCTGAAGTTTTAATGGAGTCTGCAACAATCGTTACCCCATTATTCAGAACACTAAACAACTCGGGTAATTCACTATTTAATGTTTCATTAATGTTACTATTGACTAAATTTCCAACTCCCTGAAAATCACGAACATTATCATCAAAGATGCTTTGAATATTGCCGTTATCGTCTATTAATAATTTTCGAAACTCCGAGAACGGAAGAACGCCGTAAAATGATTGATCGATACCATCAATATCAGGTAGGGTTATTTTGTTTGCAAATGTAAATTTGGATGTTATTGGATTTTTAGTCCTTCGGTAAAGCTTTCCGAGCTCATTTGCTCCGAGCACCTTTGCTTCAATACCCTCGAATAGGTTGTAACTTTCTAAGTCAGCCACAGAAGAACTGACCACCGCTGATACATTTTGATCATCATTTACTACACCCGTAGTAATGTAATAGCTCTTACATACTGGGTTTTCCTTAAAATCAGACGCATTATCTAGCAGATACTCAGAAATCTCCGAGTATTTTTTAATGTCATCATTTCTAGCAAGTTTTGGACTTTCACTAAAGAAATCACTAATTCCAAAGTAGAATGCGTGCATCTCTTTGGTGTCAAAGTTAGATGATGTTTTCGCCTGAATAAACAGATACGTCACTTCCAAATAA
>CAXIDO010000419.1:0-2703 GCA_964022745.1 uncultured Methyloligella sp.
TCGCCTTTGCCTATAATGCGGCTGGTATTCCTATAGCTGCAGGAATTCTCTATCCACTAACAGGTTGGTTATTGTCTCCTATGATCGCAGCTGCTGCGATGAGTTTATCTTCAGTCTCTGTAATCGCAAACGCCTTGCGGTTGCGCCACGTTAATTTGCACAATTAATATTCACTGGAAACTGAATTAAATCAGAAGGTAAATAATGGGTATTACTTGTCTAGGACTTAGAGTTAGATTTCTAATTTTTGTGACAATAAACAAATTTTACTATGGTTTATGAAGTGACCATAATTTCTTATTTTACGATAGTCGTTATCGTACCAAGAATAGACGAATCTTGCCTTTTTGCGACAAGTTTATACAACAGCTAAATACTTGATTTCATTTTAAAGCGATTCCACTAAGTTATTTCAAACTAGAAGACGGATTTCCACCGTCTCTTTATACGTCTATTTCAACTGTTTTAAAAAACGCACAGCTTCTTGTGCTTTAGAAGCAGCAGCAAAAACGGCACGATTATCCGCCTTCATCACTTTAAGCCATGATTGAATATATTTAGCATGATCTGGCCGGGTCTCTGGTGTAATATTTAGATCGGCACAGAGAAAAGCAGACCCAAGTTCTGCAACCAGTTCTTCTATTGCATATGCTTCACTACCAAAGCGATCACTGAATGAACGGTTCAGGCGTGATTTATGTCCAGTCCAATGGGTAAGTTCATGAAGCAACACAGCATAATAAGCTTCCTGACGATTGAAAGTTTCAGAACCAATAAAAAGATGTTCATCTGGCATTTGAATATGATCGGTGGCTGGTTGGTAAAAGGCAAGATCACCACCATGTTGAATGGTGGCAGAAGAAAATTGAATAAATTGATCAGCCTTTAAAATACGATCCATTGGAGGTTGTGGTTCAATAATCTGTTCTTGGCTATAACCTTCAACCTGAGCAACATTAAAGACATAGCTGGCTTTTGCCACACGGCGCTTGCCATCATCTCCTGCATTTTCATTCACAGTACTTGGGTCAGCTTCATATTCCTTATAGAAAATAACCAAGCTGGCTTTAGAACCTTGTTTAACCTGGCAATCAATGGCTTGCCATTGGCGATAAGTGGCCCAAAGCCCTTGTTCAAATTGTTGTGTCATTGCTGAAGCCCATAATGAAAGTATGTTAATGCCTTGATATTCATTTTGGGTGGAAGCATTGGTTGGTAATCCTGTTTTAAACCCGATGCGTTGCCAGGGCATTTGCGGCTCACCTGTGCCTTGCTCAAGTGAACTGATAATCTGATCAGTCACGGCCTGATAAATATCTGTTTTGCTTTTTTTCATAAGAGCTCTCCTTTTCAAAAATTGAGACAGCTCAGTTACAGCTGCCTTTCGATGGTGCGGGAGAGAACGTGCTGAGCGGCTGGATGCATAGCTTCTCGGTCACTTGGTGCGGAAGCTCATTGCATCCAGACGGGAAGCACGTTACGCACCATTGCAAAGCGAAAGGCAGCTTGGAGCTGTTGCTTGAAAAGGGAGCGGCAAAAACAATACAGATATTGGGGGAGTTACTGAAGAAGAGACTTGAACGGCAAGTCCACATGTCAGAAAAAAGCATCTAATTCTGTTAAGCATTTGTTGTAATCAGATGTTATGAAAACATTAAGCCTAGAAGCCGTTCTTGAGCACTTGAAGGCGCTAATCATTTAATTGCCTTCTTTTAAAACCGATAAATTCTCACCTAACTAATTTAAGCAATTTCTAATGTGCTTGAAGGCCATGAGACCACTGTTGTCTCATTTAGTCAGATGAATTCCGATCAGTCCCGAGCATTGTTATCAGATTATTTCTCCTTTTGTTTATTCAAGGTGCTGCTGTCTAGCCGGTTGGAGCGCAGGGTCAACGGCCTGCCCGCGCCAGCTTTAAAGAAGCCCGTGTTGGCCGTTTCCTTCCAGCAAAGCTGTCAGTGACCCTTGGCGCTCAGCACCCGGCTTGTCTCTCCGCTGTCTTGAAAACAAAAGGAGAAACAATCATGACAACCCTATATGCTCAACCTTACGACATTTCAGCATCGGGCTTTTATTTCGACAATGCAGAGGACTATCTCAAACAAGCCAAAGCCAACCGAAATGATTACAATCAGCCCGTTGAAGAATATGAAATTCAGTTTATAGAAGGCGAAAGTATTGATGTCGCACTGGCACATGCCTGGGGCTTATCTCAATGCTCTCTAGAGAGCTTTTTTAAAGCTACTGAAGATTGGGAACTCCATGAGAAACAATGCTTCATAATCGCCGTTGGCGAAGCTGGACATGACTTTGATCCTCAAACAGTCAAACCCGATGACTTTGAAGTCATCATCTACCATTGTGATACTTTAAGAGAACTCGCTGAACAGTTTGTCGATGAAGGCTATTACGGTGATATTCCATCATCACTTGCTAACTACATCGACTATGAAGCCATGGCTTACGACCTTTCAATGGACCATTCAGAAGTTACCATTGCTGGAAAACACTTTATCTACACTTGTCCTTAGACAAGTGTTTTTTTAGGTATTTATTCCCCCATGAGAGATGCCTGGCCAGCGGTCTCTAGCTAATTAGGGGCTGCTCCCTAGTCCAGGCTCTCATGGGGGCATTCTATAACATCTCTCGCCTTTTCAAGCCGTTTCCCATCTTCAGCGGATATAGAACCCTTCGGGTAATATT
>CAXIDO010000420.1:0-2702 GCA_964022745.1 uncultured Methyloligella sp.
CTCTTGTTCTTCAAGGTCATCAGTAACTACATTTCTTCGTTCTGCTAATAAGCGTTTTGCCTCAACTAACCTTTGCTCTATTTTAAGCTTACTGACTTTTTTTGTCTCACGCGTCACACTGAGAAAGTGGAACCGGTCTACACTATGATAAAGCAAATCAGGGTTGTGATAGCCGGTGACACTCGAAAAACCAATGCTTTCTTTTTGGCTTTGTTTGATGGGAATATGTCGAAGTTGTTTAAGGGATTCTATGTCTAATAGGTTGTGCCATTCATCTTCTGATAAATCGATGTTAAAACAACTAATACTTTTGAAAAAACGACTAAACATTTTACCTCCTCGCACACTTTTCAGCGACTTCGTGCATACCTTTATTTACGGCATGAATTCCACGATAATTACAATAAGCTTCGAGTTCTGCTTGAAACAGGTAGTGCGACATAGATTTGGTTGAATCTACTGCGTAATAGCCATTCCTTACAATTTCTTGGCTAATCAATTTATCACCCACAACAATGTCACCGTACATTGCCTTGCCATCCACTTTTTCAATAATGACACCGAAGTTTTTACCGTCTAGCCAAGCTTTCATCGCGTTACAGGCTGTTCCGTTAACGCCTTTAGCTTCGCCACAATGTTGTTCTCCGTTCTTTTTTAATCCAAGAATATTTAAAGTGATGAACTCTTCATCGCTCAGAGAGACTTCTATGATTGTTGGGGAGACAATACGCTTTACCTTGCCTACATAGCTGGAAGCACCGAAGGTCACTTGAGAGACCAAGCATAAGGCCAGTGATAGTAAAATACGGTTTCTCATATAGTACCTGCCTCACATTGATAAGATTTTGCGCCAACATCTGCCCACACATTTTTGCTGTAGGCCACCTTTTGTTTCAAAGACTCAGGAATAAGTGTTTCCGTGCCTAACAATGGATAACCTAACTTTTGTTCAATGCAGGATATTGACGTAATTGTTGATGTGATCGTGTGGTTTTCAGAATCATTAGGGACTAAAAATGCCGCCGCCATATTGATTTCGGGTTGGTATAAGATTTTGTATAGGTGTGTAGGTTTATAGTCATTCTTAACTGTGACTACGCCATTTATTACCAACAATCTTCCTATCTTTAGTAGTTTTTCTACTTCTAGCTTATTAAGTTCAAACCAAGCGCCACCATCTCGGTTTTGTGTTTTATCGACGGGAACTCTATTGAGGTCATAATACCGTTCGTGCCTGTTTATTTTGGTAAGTGCTATTGGCGCTAACGCCACAAAATCGAAACCTGTTTTGTGTGCCGCTTCTTCACGATTAAACGTGGAAGGTACAAATTTATCTGAGTTGATGACCAGATTGAAGGGATTGGAACTTTGCTTTTGCGTTGGTGATAACCAGTAACTCACCTGTAGAGGCAGTTCATTAACAGTACTATATGACAAGTTATAGTCTGTGAAACAGAAGTACGAAGTCGTTTTCGGCGTCAACACCCACTGACTTTTATCTTTTTCGCATCCACTTTCGGCATGAACATAAGATGTTAGAAGTAAGGTTGTACCTATAAATAATATCTTTTTAAGCATCAATAGAGTCCTCGTATTCTTTGCTCCAAATCTCCCTATGCTCGGCTTTGGTAAATGGATTCCCAATATCCGTCGTAAGTGACATCTCATGAGCTAACCAAGTGATAACTTTCTCTGTTGCTTCGATTTCTAACGCCCCAGATTCAATTGGTTCAGCATATGAGCTTATATATGTGCTGGCATCTTCTAACTTTGACGGGTACGGCGTTGCTACTTGCGCGACTACAGGTAAAGTCAGGTAATGAAGTTCAGGCCATAAATCATGACTATTTAGCTTCTCAGTGGCTTTGAAAAAACCATTTGGTGCAACCCGTAAACAAACTGAGTTGAAGTGCACCGTTATTAATCCAACTTTTGCATTTTCAAATTCACCGCTGAAAATTTCTTCATGATCATTGAGAACTAAACGATAGCCATCTGAAAATATTTTACGTGCAATGTCATGGTCCAAAATTCGAGAGGCGCACATAACTAAAAAATCATGCTTAAGTTGACCATAGTTAAAAAACAGTGCATCCAAATCGTTGGGGATTTTCTCAATTATTTGTTTCATGATTTACCTCGAATACTTAGGGCTTTCAGCTACGGGGAGCATAATGCAGTTTCGACCTGCATCTTTTGCTCTATATAGCTGTTCGTCCGCTTGGTTAATAACGCGTTCAAAGTTTTCACCACACGTGGTTTGCGCAATGCCAAAAGACATTGTTATTTGAACTGAATTAGTTTTGACGTTGCCAGTTCTGTCTAAAGGCGTTCCTGTTTTTCTCTTTGAGCTGCGAACGGCAAAAGGATAATTAGCAATGTCCTGTCGAATGACCTCAACATGTTTGTAGATTTCTTCAGAAGTTTTGCCATCGAATAAAAGACAAAATTCTTCACCCCCATAGCGATAGGCATTTCCGCCCCCAGCTACTTGCTGGACTTTCTTTGCAACCAGCTTCAGCACTTCATCGCCAGTATCGTGGCCGTACTTATCATTGAAGCGTTTGAAGTGGTCAACGTCGCACATCACTACGACGAATTGTTTTGATAAGCCTCGCGAGCTGACGTCTAGGGAGCGGCGTGATTCAATCCCAGTTAGTTGGTCAAAATACGCCATCTTATGCGCTTCATTGAAAACAAGA
>CAXIDO010000421.1:0-2702 GCA_964022745.1 uncultured Methyloligella sp.
TATTTCTGGCGCAGATTTTTCAATTTCATTATAATTGCCTTTAAGCGCTTGTTTTGCACCTAAAAAACCACTTGGATCTTTATCACCTACTTTTAGGCAGATAATTGGTATTCCTTTTCCTAGTGCAAAACCAACTTCTTGATTAGTCCAGTCGCTTTCGTGAAAGTCATTTGTTAAAAAAGCTAGCATAACTTCCATCGTTTCCAATGCATTATGAATCTCGTACTGCCATTCTTTCATTGGTTTGATAGCATCATGTGCTACAAAACTAGATATTCCAAAAGGGAGCAGTTCATCTGCTAATTCATGAACAACAGTTTTATGTTCATCACGATGGCTAATGAACAAACGAAGTGCATTTCCTTCCCACAGTCCGACATCATCGGGGCGGACTACTAGCCGATCAGTGAAAGGAACAGCTGTTTTACATTGAGGGTCGCTTTGATCAGTCAGCTTTATAAATACTGCACAAATATGTTCGTTTCTAATCTCGGAAGTCGCTTTGTTTAGATCAGAACAGATTCGATTAAAAATTTCATCCTGTTTGTCTAAGTCAACAAGTTCGATCATTTTATCTGGAACAAACAAGATTACATCGTGTCCATAAGTTCCACCGTTCCAATTATCTGACTCTGTTCCATATTCTACATGGATATGCGAATTATCAATAATATCACGCAGATCGTGCATATCTTTTTTATCATATTCTCTACGAAGTCTGCGTAACGCTGGTATGATTTTTGGTTCTAGTTCATAGTTGCTCATGAAATCTCTCTAAATTACTTAGCCCAAGAATCTTAAATCCCAATATACTATTGAGTTTTGAATACGTCTTAGAAGAGAGCTTTCAGAATGAAATTTTAAACAGATTATTGCTTCTGAGATGCTAAATATATTTAGATTAATTTCAGCATATGAAATAGAGCAATATTTTTATGAATAGATAAATCATAAAGATTATATTGCTTTGTACTTAGTTAGCACATATCAGTTATGGAGTATTTAGCTAAACGAAGAAGGAGCTCAGCCCACTTCGGGCTGAGGGACATGGCGAAGCGATAGCATAGCCCGGCGCCTAGCGCCGCCCATCGGAGGGCCTGCCGCTTTTCAGCGGCAGAATAGCCCGTGAGGCAAACTAAGCAATAGCGCTTTGCTCGTTGAAGCTAACACCTTTGTCTTTTAAGAGTTGTTGCAGCTCGCCAGCTTGGGTCATTTCGCGAACGATATCGCAGCCGCCAACAAACTCACCTTTAACATAAAGTTGAGGTACAGTTGGCCAGTCTGAGAATGACTTAACGCCTTCGCGAATGCCCATATCATCAAGAACATTCACGTCTTTAAACTCAAGACCAAGATAGTCCATGATTTGAGCAACTTGGCCAGAAAAACCACATTGTGGAAATTTATGTGTGCCCTTCATGAAAAGAACAACGTCATTTGAGGCCACTGTTTGGCGGATCCAGTCATGGATTTCTTGTTCACTCATAGTTTTAAATCCTTGTTTTAAGTCTGTTTGATCACCCTTTCAGGCGTCTGTTGGGGCTGATGTTTCTAAAGCAAGAGCGTGCAAAACACCGCCCATATTGCCTTTTAAAGCGCCATAAACCATTTGGTGCTGCTGAACGCGGCTTTTGCCCGCAAATGCACTCGAAATGACCTTAGCTGAATAATGATCTCCATCTCCCGCCAAATCGGTAATCTCGATTTGAGCATCAGGCAGAGCTTCTTTAATCATCCGTTCAATTTCACTGGCTTCCATTGGCATAGGTGCAAATCCTTCTTTTCGTCTAGTATATAAGAGCGATTTTCATTTATGCCAGTAAATTCGGCAAATAAGCTTCAAACTCAGCAGATAATTGTTCCAAAGGTAAAGAACCTTGGTTCTCTATGGTTATCTCATTTCCAGTTACCACCCCAATCTGGTAAGCAGGAATGCCTTTATCCGACATTTCAGCCAACAAGGCCTCACTGTCGCTTGGTTTAACAGAGACGACATAACGGGCCTGGTCTTCACCAAACCAGAAGCTACCAGCAGGAATATCGCCTGAAATATCATCAAGCTTAACACCTGTTTTACCCGCCAAACACATCTCAGCAACAGCAACTAATAAGCCACCATCAGATGTATCGTGAACAGCTTTTAAGCGCCCACTAACAATGAGCGAGCGGATCATATCACCATGCTTACGCTCGAGATCCAAATCAACTGCAGGCGGTGCGCCATTAAAGTCACCAGTTTGCAACTCCTGATAAATGCTTTGCCCAACATGGCCAGTCGTCTCACCAATTACAATGAGAACATCACCAACATCACTAAGAGCGACAGTTGCTTGGGTAGAAATATCATCAATCAGACCGATGCCACCAATAGCAGGTGTCGGCGGAATGCCTATGCCGTTGGTTTCATTATAAAGTGAAACATTGCCAGAGACGATTGGGTAATCAAGTGCGCGGCACGCATCACCCATGCCCTCTAAGCAACCAACAAACTGACCCATGATTTCTTCGCGGGTCGGGTTGCCAAAATTAAGACAGTTGGTAATAGCCAATGGTGAGGCGCCTACAGCTGTCAAATTCCGCCACGTCTCAACCACAGCTTGCTTGCCGCCCTCATAAGGGTCAGCATAACAATAGCGCGGTGTCACATCGGTAGCAGACGCTAACCCTTTTTTCGTGCCATGCACACGAACTACAGCTGCATC
>CAXIDO010000422.1:0-2696 GCA_964022745.1 uncultured Methyloligella sp.
AGACTTTAACAAGGAGGAAAGTGATTTCATTTCTTTAACTCCTGATCAAATGAAACGGCGCACATATACGCCTCTTTGAGAAACGCATTTTTGCGCTCAGGAGTAGGAACGAGAGCAAGCCCGCTAAAGTTTCAAAAAAAATCAAAAAACTTTTTAAAAAATAAAATGCTCATTAGAAAGCTCAGTATTTCACTGCTTTATTGAGTGATCAATTGACCAGAAAAAACAATCGGCCCCGTAGGTTGCCCGGTCTTCGAGCCACCTTCAGGTTCGAGACTGATGGCAAAGGTTAAAGGTGATTTGCCTTGAGGTGAATTGGTTAAAGGAGAGTACCCAACTTGTTGCACACTGTCCTTGCCAACAACGTTTAGAGACTTTGGAGATTGTTTCGGCTCAATGACCCAAAGTTCGTAATCCTTACCTTGAGGAGCTTTTTCGGCCAGCCGTTGAATTTCAAGTTTTTTTGTCCCCACATCCACCCTTATAACAAAACCAGTTGATGTGCCAGAAGGATTGAGAACCGCGATAAACCGTCCCTCAGCAGCGGGTTTTGGGAAAAATGGAAGATAAATGCCAGCCGCTTGCAAGCCAATAAAACTGGCGGCGAGGGCCATGGCTCCAACGAAAGCAGCGCGCCAACGATTGCGGCTGGTGGCGAGTTTCGTGACATTATCTTGAGGGGCATCTATTTCTGTGACTTCTGGAATGGGCTCAATAACAGGTTGGTCTTCTAGAGCGTGTGAAATTTTATGCCAAATCCCAAGGGGAGCGGCAACAGGTTCCTGTGTTTCAGATAAAGGGTTTAAGCGTTCTTCCCATTCATGAACAAGGCGAGCAAAGTTAGCATCAGTTTTCAAACGCTCCTTAGCAGCTCGCCGTTCCTCATGAGAAAGCGTTCCCAAAACATATTCACCAGCGATTTCTTCAAGTGTTTCTTTTTCCATCTTATCGCTCTAAACAGTTCTTCAAATCAATTAATGCGCGGCGTAACCAGGTCTTAATGGTATTCACAGGGACGCAATACCGAGCCGCCAATTCGTCGCGAGAAAACCCGTGTACATAAGCCAGTAAAACACTCTCACGTGCCTGCTCGTTTGCTTCATCCAGGCAGCTTTGCAAAGACATGCGATCTGCTGTCTCGAGTGTCTCAGGGATGACAGCCCGCAAAGCTGATTGAATTGGGGCATCATCACTTTCACTATATTCAAGAGCCTGTGACTTAGCTTCCAATCCACGCAGTGTATCAAGAGCTTTGTTTCTGGCAATCGTCATCATCCAGCTTAAAGGGCGCCCAAGAGACGGATTATATGAATTGGCCTTGTTCCATATAGTCAAATAAGTCTCTTGCAAGATCTCTTCGGCAAGGTCCTGCCTTTTTACAATACGTAAAATAACCCCAAAAAGTTTCGCTGAACTGCTGTCATAAAGGAGGCGAAACGCATCTCTATCGTTAGAAGCGGTCTCCTGCAGCAGCCTTAACAACGGCTCATTTGATGATGAAGAGCTCATTAGATCTGTCATTATTTGAGTCAATATGAAGTCCGAAAGTACTTAGGTGTAGTGATAATTCTTCAGACTGACCATAAAAGCTGAGCCTTCATAGCGCAATAAGTTTTGAAAAATAGACTCTTAATTGAACCAAATGGTGGGGTAAGTCGACATATAGGCATTAGTAACTCAAATCAGTTCAGGAGCCTCTTATGCATATTTTACTCGCCATTTTATCAATGCTTAGTCTTATAGCTTTTCTTGTTATAAGAGCAAATCACATGGTTGAGGCTCTAAAAAACCTCTCATATGAAGCTTCTGGAATAAAAGGGGTGATCCGTAGGTTCTTTTTTAAAAGAAAGGCAGGCACTCATCCCGTCGCATTAATTGAAGACCCAAGAGAAGCCGTGTTAGCACTTATGGTCGCCATTATGAAAGACAGAGGCGACCTTACAGCTGAGCAAATAGCAGACTTGGAATATTGGGCCGAGAATCGCCTGAATTATAATAACCCAAAAGAAATGGTGAAACTGGCCAGATGGCATGTTCGTGATCATGTTGAATCAGGTGCGGTTCTCTATCGTTTGTCAAAAGGATTAACTAGGCAATGCTCTGGCGAACAGCGAGCTGACATCATTGATTTAGTTGAAAGCGCTGCGCGAGGAAGAAGGCGTGCAAAGAATAATAGATCTGAATTAACTGACTTACAGGCACATACAGTTCAACAGCTAAAATATCGCTTTGGTGATGTACGTCAGGAAACTTACCAGCAATAAGTGGAAATCGACAAAGGCAGATAAAGAGCTCACCATGCAAAGGAGATAAACTTTGCATGGTGGTTTTTCGAGGCAAGGTTTGTGGTGCAACCCCTACTTTTTACAAATTTTTGCAGTTGTTTTGCATGTCCAGCCAAGAGGAGTGAGCGTGCACGCATCTTTTGGCTTAGAAAATTTGTCTTTTTGAACGGGGAAGTTTCCGGTCGATAGCAGCAAAATGCTATGAGCTTGAGATTTAGCCAATGCTTCAGTTAAGCCCCATCCTTCTACAGAGGCCATTTTGCAATTTTTTGCTGCAAATGCAGAGGCGCTGAAAGGTGCTATTAATGTGGCAGCAACAGTAAAAATTGCGATTTTTTTCATTTTCATGTGTCCAAACTCCCTAATAATATAATGATGAATTTTATGGTTAATTTTTTCTCTTAATCAAGG
>CAXIDO010000423.1:0-2694 GCA_964022745.1 uncultured Methyloligella sp.
AGGAAAGGTGCGTGTTTTGTATCGTTCTGTACTTGGGCGAGAAGTGATACTGGCGGACCTTTCTCAGGGAGACTTCTTTGGTGAACTTTCTGCAATTGATGGCAAGGGACGATCTGCTAATGTTACGGCGTTGCAGCGCACTGAGATTGCCCGTCTTTCTTCGTCCCATTTTTTAGAACTTGCGACTGGTGTGCCTGAAGTTGCGTCTGAGATATTGAAGGTTTTGGTTTCTCGTATTCGATCATTGGATCTTCGGTTTTCTGAAATGAGCGTATTAAAAACCAACGAAAGACTTTATGCTGAATTACTTCGTTTGTCAGTTCCTCGCCGTTCGAATAAAGAACAAAGAATTATTTCTCCTCCGCCGTTTCATCATCATTTAGCTGGTCGCATTGGTTGTCGGCGTGAAGTGGTTAGCCGGGAACTATCTGCTCTTATGAAAGATGGTATCTTAGAAAAAACTCGAGGTGGGTTGGTGATTTTGGATGTGGCAGAGCTGGAGGGGCGCATTGCTGCGGCTTTGAATTAAGTTATGAATAAAGTGAAAGCGTATTTAATCGATTTTGGTCATAAAATTCTTAATGTCGGTATTGTCAGTACTGATGAGGGAGTGCGGCGCTGGCATCGTTTCACTAATATGGTGCTTATAGTCACGGCGTTTAATGCATTTCATCATTTGATCATGAATGGTTTGCATGATTTTTGGGCCTTGCTACCAGTTAATATTTATAATTTGGGTATGATTATTTGCGCTCTCTCGCTTGTGTTTGTGCATCGGTATGGTGAGTTTCTTGCGGCTGTTTTACTTGCTTGCTTTATCTTCTTTGGAAATAGCTTTGTGGTGATGGCCTTTGGGCTGAATAGTGATCTGCAGATTTATTTTACCTTGGCTGGCGCTTTTATTTTCATGGTCGGGGTCCAGAATACTCATGTTTATTTACCGCTGCTTGGTGCGGGTCTTATGGCTTTGATCGGGGTTTATTATTTTGCAAGTGATGAAGGGTTTTTGATGGTTGGTGATCAGGCGTTTCGCCGTGAGCTTGCACTCCAGGCTTATGTGAATGCGATTTTGATCAACTGTCTCTTGATTTTTTATGCTCTTAGTTCGCTTTATAAAGCTGAGCAAGCTTTGGCTTTGGAGTATCAGCGGTCTGAAAAATTATTAACAACGATTTTACCTGTGCCTATAGCAGAGCGTCTTAAGGCTGCTCCTAAAGAGCGAATTGCTGACAGGGTTGAGGATGCGACCATTTTGTTTGCTGATTTGGTTGGGTTTACGAGGGCTTCTCATAATGTGCCCCCTGAAGATGTGGTTGCTTATTTGGATGATTTATTTACGACATTTGATGGTTTATGTGAGAATTACTCGGTTGATAAAATTAAAACCATTGGCGATGGCTATTTAGCAGTAGGTGGTTTGCATGATGCTGGTGGTGCTCGAGCTATTGGGTTTTTAGCTCTGGATATGATTGAGCAAATGAATAACCGTTCCTTTTTAGGGCTTGATACGTTGTCTTTGCGAATAGGAATTCACCGAGGGCCTGTGACAGCTGGTATCATTGGTGATCAGCGGATGACTTATGATGTTTGGGGAAGTTCAGTGAATTGTGCTGCCAGATTGGAAGCGCAAAGTTTGCCATCTCGTATTCATTGTAGTGAAGCGTTTGTCACAGCTGTTCAGGATACTTTTCAATTTACCAATTTGGATGTCACTGAGTTACGTGGTGTTGGTGTGATTAACGCTGGTTATTTACTTCGTCAGATATAAGCTAGCATTATAACTGAACTAATCTTGTTTGGGTGGTTCTGTTGGCAGATATAAAAAAATAAATGCGAGAGTAATGCTTAGTTTAAAAATTATGGTCATAGAAATCTCCATTTTTTTTGCCTCTAAAGTTTTACATGGTCTGAATTTTTTAATTTGCTTGTAGGGAAGTCCAGGCGATGATTAACAAGAGGGTGAAGCTTATTTTCATAAGTAATTGAATTTTCTTTTTTGCAATTGGTTGCATTGTTCTTTCCCTTTTTTATTTATTGTCTCCACTTGTTTTTAATTTATCTTTTTGGATTGCTTTAAGCTGTGTGAAATATCACAGTTTGAAAAATCATTCTTTGGACTTGTATTTAAGACAAACAAACCGACCTCAATGTTGAGATCGGTTTGTTTTTGTGCAGTTGTTTTTTGTTTTGGCTTAATAATAGTTGTAATATCTGCCGTTACACCATTTTCCTACTCTTACCAGACGTTTCACGTTGCTGCCTCTGCGAGTTGTATCCGTAGTGGTGTGGCTTAAAAAAGCGACCATGGAAGTGGTGGTGATGGCGGTGTTTTTTCCATCCTGCGCTTGCACCTGTGCTTGTTGCTCCAAGAGCTGCAAAGCTGATAGTTGCGATAGCACAAGCTGTTACAACTGTTTTCTTTAAAGTGTTCATTTTTCTCTCCAATTCAATTTACTCAATAGATTTAAGTTTTAAGTTCAGACGATTTGTTTCGTCTTGATGATTTAAATTTAATGAATTGGTTTGAGAAGGTATGTGTGAATTATCACATTGATGATAGAGGCGTTTTTAGCCATGTTGATTTTGTTACTATTTGATGTGATTAAAATTTAAAAAAGCTTCAGACCTTTTGATATAGGGACTGAAGCTTTTAAAGTTATTGCTGCTATCCCTGTTTCTCCTGTGCCAGGGTTT
>CAXIDO010000424.1:0-2689 GCA_964022745.1 uncultured Methyloligella sp.
TTTCTCAGCCTTGTTGTTAAATAGAGATTGTCGGTGCAGGTCACTCGTCCCACTTTCGGCGCATGCAAGAAAAGCAGTGCCAAGTTGAGCAGCTTCTGCACCCAAGGCAAGAGCTGCTTTTATCCCCCTTGCATCAGAAATGCCACCAGATGCAATCACTGGCTGTGGCACCGCGTCAACCACTTGCGGCACAAGGGCAAGAGTGCCAATAAGCGATTGTTCAGCGGGTTTTTGAAACGCAACCCGGTGCCCACCAGCCTCAAAACCTGTTGCTAAAATAATATCGACGCGCGCATCAGAGAGAGCTACAGCCTCATCAACTGTTGTAGCAGCACCAATAGTGAGAATTTTTCTCTTCTTGCACTCTTTCAATATTGCTTCATCAGGCACGCCAAAGACGAAACTAAAAACAGGGGGTGACATCTCGATAAGTGCGTCTACTTGGTCTTCAAAATTTTCATAAAACGTTTCAGGATAAACTGGGTAATCAATTTTGAGTTCGTTGTAAAAAGGTTTGAAAGGCTCTAGATACGCTTCAAATTGAGTTTCACTCATCGTAGCAAAGCCATCATCGTAATTTGAAACCCAGAGATTAATGGCAAAGGGTTGGGCCGTAACGTTTTGTATATTTGTGATGAGTTTCTTTATCTCTTCGGGGGGAAGAATATGAGCGCCATATGAACCAAGACCACCTGCATTCGATACCGCAGAAACAAGATCAATTGTTGAAAGGTTACCACCAAAGGGGCCCTGTATGATCGGGTGCTTAATATTAAGTAGAGTTGTTAAACGGTTTGGTTGAAACATTCAAATTTACCCTAAAGAGAGACTCAAAAGAACGCTTCTTTAAACAAAAACGAACATTTAAGTGTTTTCTAATGTATCTTTAGGGTAATATAGATATGTAGTAACTATTGTATAGTAGGTATTTGACTGAAACTAGATTTTAAACTATCCATTTAGTGCCCTAGTTACCATCTGGTAACCGCTAAATCGATTGATCAAAAAAAGGTTGTGAGGAATAAAATGATAGTCCGAAGAAAAAATAAAGTTGCGCCCCCGCCCATGAGTTGTCCTCTTTCTGCGTGCCTAAGTATTATCGGGGGGCAATGGACACCAAATATTATTTGGTTCTTAAGTGAACAGCCAAGGCGCTTCAGTGAGTTAAAGGATGACATACAAGGGATTTCACCAAAGGTATTAACTACCAGATTAAGAAAGCTGGAAGCTGATGGAATTGTCCTAAGAACAGTTATGCCAACCTCTCCTCCAACAGTTGAATACGCACTAACAGAACTTGGAAAAGAATTGAAACCAGCGATAGAAGCGATCGTGAGGGTTGGCAAAAAACTCAAAGCTTTAAAAAATGAGACAGCTGAATAAGGCAAACTATAAAAAATAGTACTGCTAGGTCGCATTTTCTCCTTAAAAAAGTATAATATCCATAATGTAGTTCAAGTTTTTGTGAATTTATTGGCATGCTTTTAAATCAAATCGGGCCATGCCTAAAAGGCTAAACAACCGTTTGGTATTATTAAAAGCTACTATTTAGCGCTCCTATAAAGCGCATCGATGAGAAGAAATATGTTAGAGAAACAATTTATAAAAAGATGTTTTTTAGCACTTACACTCTGCCTGGTAAGTTTTCTAGGGGCCTGCTCGAATAACGCCAATAACAATTTTATCACTGGGGATGGAGTAGCCCAAGCACCTGTAGATCTGAGTAAGAAATCAGAAAATGATCAAAAGGTGTCCCTCAATAACAATGAACTAGGCGCTCAGTCAGTAAAGCTATCCATCAATCAATCAGATATTAAAAAAGCTATTCATCGATACCGACTAGAAGCCAAAATCGATACTGGCACGCAGCAAATTGTTGGTGCTGACTTAAATGGTGATGGCATTGCTGAAGGAATGGTTCTGTTTCAAGGTGATGAATGGTGCATTTCAACGGGGTGTACTTTAGTAATTTTCGCGAAAGGAACCAATGGCTTCCGGCGCATGACGCGCATCCGCCGCGTTAAAGGGCCTGTTCATGTGGCACAAAAATTTACAAACGGCTGGAGAGATCTAATCGTCAAAACGGGAAATGCTGGCATAGGAGAAAATTTCGTTGCTCTTAAATTCAACGGCAATTACCCACAAAATGCGACAACCATCACTGAAAAACTAGCCTTTGTTCCAGATAGAAGTGAATTGCTGTTCCAGGCAGAAAGCCAGCAGGCTTTAAAAACACAATGAGTGTATTGAGAAATACTACAGAACATAATCTTCTCTAAATTCAAACTAATCCGCATAAGATAGTCTATGAAAAGTCTGGGCTACTGTCTCTTTCTACATTACTAGAGTGCAAGTCCATTATAAAAGTCTGATCTCACCATTGCTTCAAAAAGCATAAAGCGCCAGATAAAGTTTCGTTTTTTAGCTAGGGTCCACTCAAATGTCAGGTTTGAGTAAGTTTTTCCTCTTTTCAATGCCCTTATATGAAATGACTGATTAGCTCCAACTATCAGAAAAGAAGGCGATTTTTCCTCACTCTCATATTATAATCTAATCAGATAGAAACCCGTAAACGAAAGGTTCAACCCCTGAATGGAAAATGGAGTGAGCATACCTTTTGTCAGAATGGCGCAAAACCACAAGAAAATTACAGGGATGGTTCTATCTCTCCTGTTAGTGGCGTCCCGCT
>CAXIDO010000425.1:0-2683 GCA_964022745.1 uncultured Methyloligella sp.
TGGAAAGAGCACTTAGTTTGACAAGAGATGTGTACTTTTTGCTTTCTGGATGTGTGGTGTGGATTTGTGAGTTTGTTTATTTGTTTTTACGAAATGCGTCTAACGAGACTATATCGGCGCTATCACTATCTGTTTTGTCAGAAGTTTCTTCCGTTTCGCTCTCAAGGATTTCTTCCTCGGATGGGAAATTGGGGATTTCGTCTTCTATGTTGATATCTGTTTCGATATTGACGTCTGGTGTAAAGTCATTTTCAGAAGAGTTGCTACCAAAATGGCTGATATCATCCATAGCAAGTTTGCTAAATGGATTTTCACCATTGTCTGATTGCATTTGCCAATGATCCTCAATGAAAGCTGATTTGTCTTCTACTGCTTCTGGGCGGTGTGTTTGATCAAACTGAAGCCCATAAGGAACTGAGGGGTCAAAGAAGACTTTGACGGCGCTGTAAGGAATGACCAGGAGTTCGGGGATATTGGAAAATGAAAGACGTACTTCAAAATACTCGTCTTCAACTTTTAAATCCCAATATTGATGCTGTAGCACAATTGTCATTTCCTTTGGGTATTGTGCTTTGATCCGATTGGAGATTTTTACACCTGGTGCCATGGTGTGGAAAGAGATGTAGAAATGGTGCTCTCCAGGGAGCCCCTCTTCTTTCACTTGCTTTAGAACAGAATGGACAACGGAACGAAGAGCTTCTTTTGCTAAGTTTTCGTAATTAATTGTTTGACCGTTCATGACCGGCAAGGCCTCTTTCTTTTGTGTCTTACTTTTGAATATTAGATATTTAAATTTATTAAAATCTATATTGTTTTAAAAGTCGTTTTATCTATCAATTTAAGCAGAAATAATGCCTGTTTGATAGCTATTTATTCTTAAAATAACTAATGGAGAGCTTCTGTTGCCCGGTGCTCTCCAAACCGCGCCTAGCCGAGCTTAACCGACTAGGAGTTTATTTCAGTTGTCGCTTACTAAGCAGCTTGAGCAACTGGAGCAGAGTTGTCATTTGCAACTACTGTAATGGTCCGATGCGGTGGTACCATGCCGAGCGAAAGACCACCCTTTACACCCTCGTCGATCCTATTTCGCCCCCATCAAAAACCCACAGGTTTGCCTGTTTGTAATTCGTTTTGTGCTTGCCTTTTGATTTTTTGATTGAAATTTTCAACTAAGGCTAGCACTAAATTACTTGCGGCTTTGTGGGCTTTTGGTGGAGGCGCCGGGTACCGCCCCCGGGTCCGAATGGTTTATTACGATGACAGTTTATCGCCATAGCGGAAATTCTCCCGCAGATTCAATATAGAGTACCTACGTGGCAAAAAAAAGGGGTTGTTTGTCAAAAGGGTAACTGAATGGTTGAATTTATATGGATAAGTTGTCAGTAAGCACGGGTTTGTGACTGAAACTGGCTGGACCTCTTTGGTAAATTCAGTCAAAACTTAGCGTTATGAGACAATATTTAGATTTACTTACGCTGGTTTCCAATGAGGGAATTACGCGCGATGATAGAACAAAAACAGGCACTCGGAGCATATTTGGGCATCAGATGAGGTTTGACCTATCTGAAGGGTTTCCTGTGCTGACAACCAAGAAACTGCACTTGAAGTCGATTATCCACGAATTGCTTTGGTTTTTAAAAGGTGAGACGAACATCTCTTACTTAAAAGAGCATGGCGTTTCGATTTGGGACGAATGGGCGGATGAAAATGGTGATCTTGGGCCGGTATATGGCTCTCAATGGCGCTCTTGGCCAGCTCCTACCAGAGATGATCCAAATCGTACGATTGATCAAATTGAACAATTGGTCACATCTTTAAAGACTAATCCAACCTCGCGGCGTCATATTGTTAGTGCCTGGAACCCAGCTGAAGTTGATGATATGGCCTTGCCGCCATGCCATTGTTTGTTTCAGTTTTATGTGGCGGATGGCAAGTTATCTTGCCAATTGTACCAACGTTCAGCTGATATATTCCTTGGTGTTCCTTTTAACATTGCGTCTTATGCATTGCTGACGATGATGCTGGCGCAAGTGACTGGATTAAAACCTGGTGATTTTGTACATACGCTCGGGGATGCTCATCTATACCTAAATCATCTAGAGCAAACAGAATTGCAACTGGGCCGAACACCAAAATCATTACCAACTATGAAAATGAATTCTGCTGTGACGGATCTATTTGCATTTAAATATGAAGATTTTGAACTTGTTGGGTATGATGCTGAACCGTCGATTAAAGCTCCTATTGCTGTTTAATCGCAGATTAGAGCATTTATCTTTTATTTTGAATTATTGGAATGCTCTAATTCTTTTTGTTTACGCTTTTTTATCGGAAAACCGCGTCACACTTTTCCGGAAGGGCTTTGGTTTCTTCTTAATCTATTTCATAGGGGCTTTATGCATGCATATTTCATTTGTTGTTGCGGTTGCAGAAAACGGCATTATTGGGAATGGTAATGATTTGCCGTGGCGCCTTCCTTCTGATTTGAAGCGGTTTCGTAAGCTAACTATGGGCAAGCCCATTGTTATGGGGCGTAAGACCTTTCTTTCTATAGGCAAGCCTTTGGATGGCCGCGCCAATATTATTTTATCGCGTGATCAGTCGTTTTCTGCTGATGGTGCTTTTGTGGTGAATAGTGTTGAAGATGCGCTAGGGCTTGGCTCGAGGGAAGCTCTTGCAGCAA
>CAXIDO010000426.1:0-2671 GCA_964022745.1 uncultured Methyloligella sp.
TGAAATCAAATGCTGACCTGCTTTGGTTTGGTGGTATTGGGACTTATGTTCGTGGTTCTTCACAATCTGACAGTGCAGTTGGTGATCGGGGCAATGATGTGCTTCGTGTCTCTGCTCAAGAGTTGAATGTGAAAGTGATTGGTGAAGGGGCTAATCTTGGAATTACGCAAGAAGGACGTATGGAGTTTGCTGCTTTAGGTGGCCGGGTCAATACGGATGCGATTGATAATTCAGCTGGTGTGAACTCTTCTGATCTTGAAGTGAATATTAAGATTGCGCTGGGGGCGGCTGTTGCGTCGAACCGTATTTCTACTGATAAGCGTAACAAGATTTTATCGTCCATGACTGAACAGGTTGCGAAACGGTGCTTGGTGAATAACTACCAACAAACATTGACCTTAAGTCTGGCTGAGCGACGCGGTATTACCGAGATAGGTTTTCAACAACGTTTGATGCGGGTTCTTGAAGAGAAAGGTTTGATGAACCGAGAGATCGAGAACTTGCCTGAAGATGCTGTTCTTGCTGAACGTAAAGAAGCTGGGGATGCTTTGACCCGGCCAGAACTTTCAACTCTCTTAGGATTTGCGAAAATTGATCTCTTTAATGATTTGATTGAGTGTGATGTTGTTGATGATCCTTTTTTTGCAGCGTCTTTAAAAGAATATTTTCCAGATGGTATGCAAAAGGATTTTGCTTCTGAAATAAAAAACCATCCTTTGCGCCGCGAGATTGTTGCCACTCAATTGACGAATAATATCATCAATCGTGGCGGGTCGACCATGGCGGTTCGTTTGGAGGAAGAAACGGGCCATAGCCGGGGTGAACTTGCAGCTGCCTTTACAGTCGCTACTGCTGTGCTTGGCTTGGATGATATTTACTCATCTCTTGATGCTCTTGATAATAAACTTGATGGGGCATTGCAGCTTAAGATTTATTCTCGTTTGCAGTTTATCTCACGTAGAAAAACGGCTTGGTTCATTACAAATGGAGATTTCTCTAAGGGCTTGTCGTAAGAGATCAAGGCTTATCAGAACGGTCTGAATTCTTATATGAAGAAAGTTCAGCTTAGTCAGACAGATGAACAAAAGGCTCAAATAAAAGCTGATCTGAAAGAGCTTGTTGATGGTGGTTTGCCTGAGAAGGTTGCGCTTTCAATTGTCAACTTAATGACGAAAAATGAGGGCTTGGATGTTGTGAAAGCAGCGCGTAATTCTGACCTGGATGTGGCTGGGCTCACGCAAATTCATAATATCATTGATGATCAATTGAGACTTGGAGCGCTTATTCGGGCGACTGATCATGTGCCTGTTTTAGATGTTTATGACCGCTGGGCGCTGAATGCGGTGGTGAGCCGAATTCAAGGGGCACGCCGTAGTCTTATGGTTGCGATTGGACATGAAACCAATGGGTTTGACGCCTGGATGGACCATAAAGGTTTAGCTGTTACACGTGTGAAAGGTGCCATTGATGAAATTATTAATGGTGGTGAGATTGGGTTGTCGAAACTCATTGTTGCTGTTGGCCAGATTGATGAGCTTCCGCACTAGATGTAAGCGTTGTTAAATAAATAAAAAAAAAAAAAGTGATTTAAACTTTTTCGAGGGAAGACTGGCCCACTCCAATTCGCGTTTAGTGGATTGGAGTGGGTTTTTTTATGGTTCTGGCGATAACTAATAAAATTTAGATGAATTTAGGTTGGAAATAAAAAAAAAGTCTTGGTGATTTGTAAATGATTTGGCACGATAGGCTCCATGTCAGATGCTTGCAGAAATGTTTTTGAATCTGGGCACGTTCGGAAATTTCTCGTGGTTGTCGAAGAAGATGCCCCGGAAGTTGAAGCTGCCCTTGCTTTTGCCGCCAACCGTGTGAGACGTACGGGGGGCATGATCTCTATGCTTTATGTGATAGAACCTGGAGATTACCAGCATTGGCTTGGTGTGAAAGAAATTCAGCGCGAGGAGGCTTTACAAAAGGCTAAAGCTGTTTTTCGGTTGTTTCGTCGTAAATTGAAGGGTGCCGGTTTTGAAGACCTTGAGGTTGAAGAAATCGTTCGTGAAGGTAAAAAGGCTGAGGAAATTTCTAAATTAATTGAAATTGACGAAGACATCGCCATTATTGTACTTGGTGCTTCTGTGGAGCAATCTGGACCTGGTCCGCTGATTACGAACCTGTTTACAGGCAACAAAGCTGGTACGTTTCCTATACCTATCTCCATTATTCCTGGGCACTTAACCTGGGATGATATCACTTCATTAGCTTAAGATAGATTTGATAAATATTAATTATCGCACATGAGTTTTATTCACTGGTCAATTGATGGATTTTGAGCTATAACGGGCTAGTTTAGAAAGATTCTTAATTGTAGATGTGCTATAGTCTAGCAAATTTTATTATTTTGGCCTTGAATCTTAGACCTTAAGCTTTTGGTCCCCGATTTTTGGCTTTAGACAGAGAGAGTGGTTATGTTTATTCAAACTGAAGCAACACCAAATCCGCAGACATTGAAGTTTATTCCAGGCAAACCTGTGATTGATCAAGGGAATATGGAATTTCTTTCATCTGATGTGGCTAAAAACTCTCCTTTGGCGCTTCGATTGTTTGGTATTGATGGGGTAGAGGCAGTATTTCTTGGAACTGATTTTATTTCAGTGACGAAGGGCACTATGGAATG
>CAXIDO010000427.1:0-2665 GCA_964022745.1 uncultured Methyloligella sp.
TTAGTGTCATTAAGGAAACATTAACCATGTTTTTTAGACATTAAATGGTATTTTTTTGATTTTTACATCTTGGGAAATGAACTTTTAAAAGGTAGGTAGTGTCAATAAAATAAATAAAACGATTATCACGAGCGGGTAATTAGTTCCTATTTCGAGATTTTTTCTTAGGAATAACTATCTTCTTAGTTTTCTTTTGATGCGGAATAGTTTTTTTCTTTTTGGCACTAGGAACGACTTGTAAAAGTTGATTTTGTGCAGGTTTTACGTCAACGACTAAAGCAGCTAAACGCCACTTATTTCCTAGTAACCAAAACCCTAAGTCAAAAGACACCCTTTCAGGTTTAGTTTCAAAATAGCCTGTCATTCTCAATAGCCCATCTTTTTGAATTGTAGCTGGTCGCAGAAGTTTGGGGGTATAAAAGATGATCGGTGATAAATCTAGATTGCGTTGACGAAAATTTTTAAAGGCATCTGACAAACTTGAATGTGTATTTTGCAATTGGAATTGTGGGTGACTTAAATCCCTAAGAACAGAATAATTGCCAGTCTGATTAGCTTGGCTAAAGGCCAATAAGGTAGTTCGGATCATCAAGTTTAATTTGACTTGATCGGGCATTTTTAGGCTTTTGGTCGCCGTTTTTCGTTGTGCCTGCCCTTGCTTTTTTTGTTGAGCATTAACAGTACTGGTATTGGTAATCAAGGCGCAGATAATTATTACTATAAGAGTGCTAGCCTTATAGGGAAGTCTATCTAATGGTCTGCATGCAATTTTTCTCATATTTCTACTTATGATGCAGCATATTTAATTAAACAAGCTTAAATCATGAATAGGATTAACGGAACTTGTGACTGAAAAAGCCTCTAAAAATAGAAGAATAATTCCAGCCCATATTATATGAATAGAATTCGGTTATGTCTGGTCTTGGTGCTTCTTCACTCACCTAACTTGCTCATCAACAAACTCATAACTCCGCTCAGCTAAGATATTACCCTCTTTCTCAGCTTTTAAAGTTGTCAGCTCTTTTTGCATGGCTTCCATTTGCGCAATAAGTAACCGGAAGTCTTTTTTGGTCACAGGTAAATCATCATCTGTTCCCTGCTCTTCAGCTTCCATTTTATGAGCGATCTGCATAGAGTCGACCACAATACCGATGAAAAAGTTCAAAACAGCAAAGCTAGTGACAATAATAAACGGCAAAAAGAAAAGCCACGACAAAGGGAATAATTCCATTGTGGGCCTGACAACACCCATCGACCAGCTCTCCAAAGTCATAATCTGAAAAAGGGTGTAAGCAGAAGCGCTAACCGAGCCGAACCATTCCTGCATATTAGGGTCAGGATGAGCCCCAAAAAGCTTTGTTGTAATAACGGCTGCCACATAAAAAATCAGAATGAGCACGCCGCCAACAGAAATCATCCCCGGTATTGAATGCCCTATAGCAGAAATGACACGGCGCATTTGCGGTACAACAGAAATAAGCCGCAAGACGCGCAAGATTCTCAAAGCCCTCAAGACAGCAAGGGCGCCTGATGCTGGCACCCAAGCAATTGTGACGATGGTCAGGTCAAATAAATTCCAACCAGATTTAAAAAAGTCAAAACGATAAGCATAGAATTTTAAGGCAAGCTCAATTGTAAAGATAATGAGTATCAGTCTGTCGATAATATGAAGATAAGTCCCGTAAGTCTCAACAAGTCCCTGATCCGTTTCCATGCCTAAAGTGACAGCATTGATGAGAATTAAAACAGTAATAAACAATACGAAACGACCGCTATTAACGATCTCTGCGATTTGACGGCGGCCGATAAGTAAGGAGGTCCCCATGACAATACCCTAGAATAAATGAAGTGCAATCTGGTTTGTATTTATATTGAACAAATGATACCCGAAAGTGAAATTTCAAGTCTAAGGATATTAATGTCTAAAATGCCGCATACCAGTCATAACCATTGCAAGGCCGGCTTCGTTAGCCGCCTCGATCACTTCATCATCGCGCATCGAACCACCTGGTTGAATAACCGCTGTTGCTCCAGCTTTTGCTGCTGCTAATAAGCCATCAGCAAATGGGAAAAATGCATCAGATGCCACAACACTGCCCTTGGTTAGTGTCTCTGTAAGGCCTGCTTCTTTAGATGCTTCTTCAGCTTTCCAGGCTGCAATACGCGCGCTATCAACCCGGCTCATTTGGCCTGCCCCAATACCAACACTGGCACCATCTTTCACATAAATAATGGCGTTAGATTTCACATGCTTACAAATTTTAAACGCGATCTTCATATCGGCTAGCTCTTGTGCCGATGGCTGACGCTCAGTGACAACCTTCAGGTCAAGCTCTTCAATCGTGCCATTATCACGTCCTTGCAATAAGAACCCGCCAGAAAGCATCTTAGCTGTAATTCCAGCAGCTTTCGGTGCCGGTAATCCTTCAGTTAATAGTAGGCGAACATTTTTCTTCTTCGCTAAAATCGCCTTGGCGCCATCAGTTGCGGCAGGAGCAACAACAACCTCAGTGAAGATTTTAGTGATTTCAGCAGCGGCTTCTTCATCAAGAGAAACTCCAGCTCTTTCATCTTCTAGCGCTTTGGCTTCGTCTCTTGAGGCTTCCGCATCCTCAACAGATAACTCTCCACTTCTAACCGTAGATCCAATTTCAATTGATTTGAT
>CAXIDO010000428.1:0-2655 GCA_964022745.1 uncultured Methyloligella sp.
TGACTAAGAGAACGGCTCCTGAAAACCAGAGTAAGATATTAATATTTGTCTGGGGTTTGAACAGGAGATAGAAGCCGAGCGCCAGACAAAGGGCGCCAACGATTATTAGTGTTGCTCGATAGTTTTTAAATCGATCTGACAAGGCACCGATGATTGGATCCTGGATTGCATCTATCAGTCTTAGTCCCAGGAGGATGGCAGCCAGCCTGCAAATGCTATGGGCAGGGCTAAAAATCCATATTGGATCATTGAAACTGTTGTGATTTGGTTTGTTTTTTTTTGCATTACAAACCTAATAATTGAAGACGCAGGCTCTTAAAACTGGTCTTTTCACTTAACCAAATTTTGAAGAACCATTTTCCAAATTGCTTATCTTTAATCGTGCCAATGAGCTTTTGTTTTAGATAAAACTGTGTTCCTTTTTCCGGACTGTACACTCCGGTTAGCTCTGTACCTTTTTGCACGTTTGGAAAAATGGCTTGCATTTGTCTGTACCAGGTCGCTAAGCGAAGTTCATCTTTCAGGCCGAGATTTCTCATTTCTTGAATTGTAATTTTTGCAATATCACTACCTTTAGCGGGCATGTGATATGAGAGAGTTAAGGCAAAAGGGTCCTTGAAACTGAATTTTTTATTTTTGCTATAAAGTGTTGCATCATAAACCGACCAGCCTAAATATGTTAAACGCCCACTGCCAAGCTTTTGAGCGCCAGGTAAGATTTTTGGATCGATACTATTTTTTAAATTTGGTTCTGCTTGAATGAGTGATGAGCCTGTAGATAAAAACAAAAATAAGACAAGGAATGTACTTAGGGCTTTAAGCATGGACCAACTCCACTTGCATTACATTTGTGCGTCCGTGGTAGAAAAGTGCAATACAGCTGGCCAGATAAAACCTCCAGAGGCGAATGAATTTCTCATCAAACCCTAATTGGCGAATTTGACGTATATTCTTTTCAAAATTTTCACTCCAGACTTGCATCGTGCGAGCATAATCAACACCGAAGTTAAAATGTTGCCCGACTTTAAATCCGGCTTTTTTTGCTTCTCTATCAAACACAGTTGGGCTTGGAAGCATGCCGCCAGGGAAGATGAATGTACGGATCATATCTCCGCTTTTTCTATATAGATCAAAGGCTTGATCATCGACTGTAATGGTCTGGATTACGGCTTTGCCTTTTGGGTTAAGGAGTGACTTGATTTTTGAGAAATAAGTTTGCCAAAACTCTTGTCCAACCGCTTCAAACATTTCAATAGAGACAATGTTATCGTATTTGCCGTCTTGTTTGCGATAATCTTCAAGGACGATATTTGCTGTGTTGCCAAGACGGTTTTTTGCGTATTCATGTTGTTCATTTGAAATTGTAATGCCTTTGACGGATGTGTCTGATGTTTGAACGGCTCGTTCTGCGAAACCACCCCATCCACAACCAACTTCTAATAGCGAGCCTTTTGGTTCGTTGAGGCAAGATAATATGCGATCATATTTTTTGAGCTGGGCATCAACTAAGGTGTCACTTGAATTTACATCTATTGCGGCGGAGTAAGACATTGTTGGGTCTAGCCAGAGTTTGTAGAATTCATTGCCGATATCATAATGGGCGTGAATGTTCTTTTTACTGCCGTTCATTGTGTTCTTAGTGAACAGATACATGATGCGAGAAACAAGATGACCAAGAGCGTTGCCATTGATGTAGCTTGAAAGTTCATTTTCATTCTTCAAGCCGAACTGCAGCAGAGCTTCTAGATTGTCTGTGTCCCACCAGCCATCGCGGTAACTTTCAGCAAGACCAATATCGGCTTTTGCAGCAAAGAGGGGGACTGTACGCCAATCGTGAATGTTGAGGGTTAGTGAGGGGCCTTTTTCGGGACCAGAAAATTCATATATCTTCTCATCTGGTGTTGTTATGCGGATTGATCCGTATTTTATTTTTTCAAGCACCTTGAAGAAACGATAGGTTATAGTTTTCTGAAACATAGTATCCCTCAATAATCTCTTTGTACTTTATCTTTTTAATGGTTTCTTCCCTACCGCATAATCACTTTGAGGTTACATTTTTGTAACTTTTAATGTTGAGTTTTCCTACTCACTGGCTCACTCGTTGTCAGTGATGCTGCTTGTTACATTTTTACTTTTTTGTTTTGGTAGTTTGAAGAATTTTATACCTTTAATTTTTAACTTTAAAGCTTGCCAATGGATGAGTGAAATAGCTTGAAGTGTTACAAGTGGGGTCTGCCAAAAGGCTTTTCGTTGGGCTGATTTGGTTAACTCTTCTAGTTTGCCTTTTAAAGATGTGGTGAGTGTTCGTTTGCCTTCCTTATTATAATAATCAATCCATAGGCCAATTTTTTGTGAGCTGATTTTTATACGAAACTGATAATGGCCGTCTCTGGGTAAGAACGGGGAAACATGAAATTCTTTGCGAGCCATTATCCAATCGTTTTCTTCAATAACGCTTTGGTCTTGTTTTGCGCAAACGTAAGAATGAGTCTCTCCAAATGTGTTGTTCACCTCATAGATGATGGCTCTTAATTTTTCTTTTTCATCGAAACAAAGCCAGAAACTAACTGGGTTGAAGACAAAGCCTAAGATGCGAGGCATCGAAATTAGAGACACTGACTTTACTAAGTTTTGGAGATGGAATTTGCTCAGTTG
>CAXIDO010000429.1:0-2654 GCA_964022745.1 uncultured Methyloligella sp.
AATAAATCAGATATTCTGGCTGGTATTGATATTGCGCCAGAAAGTGAAGTTGAAGGAATTTTACGCGATCTCACCCAAAGAGAGACCAAGAATCAATCTTTGGATTTTGCTTCTTATGCTTTTAGAAATATGAGAAAGAAAACCAAGTTTCGCCAGAATATGATGAGATCTGCGAACTTTAGGGTGTTGCGATCTGCGATTGTGCCATCTGTTCTTATTGAGCTAGGTTATATTAGTAATGTGAATGATGAGAAATTGCTAAAATCTCCAAAATGGCAGGCATCTCTTGCAAGTTCGCTGAGTAAAGCGGTTGATAACTTCATGAAAACGCAATAGGTCGCACAGGAAAATTAGTTCTTATTGAATAATTTTTGCCATGGTTTAATTTGTGCTAGATTCAATTCATGCAAATTGTGATTTGTCAGTTTTCTTTAGCTTTTTTAGGTGTTAGGAACTGTTGATATATAACTAGCATATATTCTTTGATTGCTCTTTTTCAGTATGATCAATTTGAATTTGTCATTTAAATCATTGTTTTTATCATATTTTGGGCATGTTTTGTTGTCATTTTGGATTTCATTCATTCTGCGAATAACGGTACTGGCTATGGGCAATAGAACAGCCTAAGAACAACTAAGTTGGTTATGAACAGGAAGCTGTTTTATGCAATTTCTGGATTTAATATAATCATATTTACAAATGGTTGTGGTTTTTGATGTTCTTTGATTGAGATAGGCGCAAAAATTGTGTTATGCCTCTCATTTTCTAACCGCATTTTTTTATATAAATGAACAAGATAGATTTTTTTCTTCATAAGGCGCTTTTGCTATGACACAACCCCCACCACCACAACCATATCGTGGGCAAACACAGGCTCCCAGATTTTCTGCTGCTGGCAGTGCAGGGGGGCCATATGCGCCTATGGGGAACATGCCACCTCCTTCACAAAAACCACC
Source organism: uncultured Methyloligella sp. (assembly GCA_964022745.1). GTDB lineage: Bacteria > Pseudomonadota > Alphaproteobacteria > Rhizobiales > HXMU1428-3 > HXMU1428-3. The sequence goes on from CAXIDO010000429.1 coordinate 957, forward strand.
TAAAAAGAAGGGGCGGTTTTGGTTGAAATTTTTAGGTTTTTTGTTCACAGCTGGGTGTATTGGATTTTTCGCCGTTTCTGCTGCCGTTGCTTATTATGTTTGGGATGTGACAAAAGATCTGCCCGATTATGAAGTTTTGGCTAAATATGAGCCGAAGGTGATGAGCCGTATTCATGCGAATGACGGTAATCTGATTGCGGAGTTTGCTGACGAACGTCGCATCTATGTTCCTATAAATGCGATACCGGATCGTATCATTCATGCGTTTATTTCTGCGGAAGATAAAAATTTCTTTGAACATGGGGGCCTTGATTATCGTCGTTTAACAGGAGCGATACTGGCATTTGTCCAAATTAAATTAACCGGTAGTAACAAGAGACCATCAGGTGCATCAACCATTACTCAGCAGGTAGCTAAGAACTTCCTTTTGACTAATGAACGCAAAATTGACCGGAAAGTGAAAGAAGCTGTTTTGGCTCGGCGGATTGAACGTGCTTTCACAAAGGGGCAAATTTTAGAGCTTTATTTAAATGAAATTTATTTTGGCTTGCGCTCACATGGTATTGCAGCGGCCGCTTTGAATTATTTTGGTAAATCGCTTGAAGAAATATCAATTCAGGAAGCGGCTTATTTGGCGTCTTTACCGAAAGCACCGAACAATTACCATCCTTTTAAGAAGCGTAAGCGGGCGATTATTCGCCGTAAGTATGTGATTAAGCAAATGCTTAAAAATGGCTATATCACTAAGGCTGAAGCGGATGCGGCGATCGCCTCAGAGTTTAAAGTTAACCCGCGTCCCTTTGGTGCGCACATTTTGGCGGGTGAGTTTTTTGCTGAAGGTGTTAGGCGGACACTCATTGAAAAATTTGGGCAAAAAAGAATTTATGGTGGTGGACTTTCTGTTCGAACCACGCTTGATCCGGATTTGCAGAAAAAGGCTAAAAAAGCGCTTGTTGATGGTCTGGTCTCTTATGATCAAAAACATGGATTTAGAGGGGCTGTTGCGGAGATTGTTCTGACACCTGAAATGGATTGGGGCATTGAGCTGGCGAAAGTTGAAGCTTTGCAAGATGTGCATCCGTGGCGTTTGGGGATTGTCCTAAAGCTAGAAGCAAAAAAGGCTGTGATTGGTTTGCAACCTAAACAGTTGGTTTCTGGAAAGGTTGATAGTGCGCGTGAAATTGGCGAGATCTCACTAGATAATATGAAGTGGGCCAGAAAACATTTGGGTGAAACCAAATATGGTGACCCTAAACTAGGTAAGGTGCTGAAATCTCCTGGGAGTATTCTTAAACTTGGGGATGTTGTCTATGTGGCACCGGTTAAAGCTAAATTGCTGAAAAAAGCTGTGGCTAGCACAGATGCAGTTCTACCTGTTGAGGGGAACAATCAATGGAAGCTTATGCAAATTCCTGAAGTGGAAGGTGCTATTGTTGTGATGGAGCCGCATACGGGACGTGTTAAGGCGCTTGTTGGTGGCTTTAGTTTTGACGATAGTGAATTTGACCGGGCTACCCAGGCGAAGCGTCAACCTGGTTCAGCGTTTAAACCGTTTGTTTATGCGGCCGCTCTTGATAACGGTTATACACCATCAAGTGTGGTTTTAGATACGCCTGTTGCGATTGATCAGGGGAATGGTCAAGGCATTTGGCGTCCGAAAAACTATAGTGGCAAATTTAATGGCCCTTCGACATTGCG
>CAXIDO010000430.1:0-2648 GCA_964022745.1 uncultured Methyloligella sp.
TATGCGATTATTCCATATACACCAGATCCAACAGCCGAAGATAATATCCGCTCACTCATGCGCAACATTGCATTAAGAGATATTGAAGCAAAACTTTGCCCACTTGCCAACCGGGTGACAAACTCCGGCAGCAATCAACTGGTCATATCAGCCATTGAAGACGAGTTTGGCAGCCTAGGACTGCAAATTCCTTCAAAGCAAGCTCTGGTCAACGCCAACCAATACAACCAAGAGACACTAAGTCCTTACATGAAATTCGGCCCAGCCCGTGTGCTGATTGAGAATTTACATGAAGCCACCCTTCACTGGATACAAAGGGTAGCAGCAGAAACCGTGCATGACAGTGATATGGGGGGTGATTATCCTCAAAATAGCTCTTATAATGAAGCCTATAGCGATAACGCGCTTGACGAGCAATATGATAATTCACTGGAATCCATTCACGACTTGGACGAAGAACCATCTTATGAATATAATGGCTAGTCCGGTTGCTAGTGGGCAACCGAAGGACAACTAAAAAAGGCTGGTTTCTAGTAGATAACTGAAGGCCTATAAAACGTGTCGGCTACTAGTGGGTATCTGAAGTGTCAAAAAAACGAGCTATACGAAGAAGGTGCTCAGTCCACTTCGGACTGAGGGACATGACACCATGGGCGTCCGGGGTACAAGATCAGCCCGAACGGAGCGAAGCGAGTACGGATAAGCTGATCGAAAAAAAATATGCCGCACCTCGTAGGCCCAGGCTCTTCAGCAGCGCGGTTGCTAGTGGGCAACCTGAAGCGCCACTGAAAAGCATAGCCGTGAGAGAAAAGAAACAGCATCTATGAAAGACAAACCGGCACATGAAATTTTGGCAAAGCTCTTTCAAACCATCGTGAAAGAAGCCGAGACCAATGAAAAATTCGCCAATGAAATGTTAGGTGCATTCTCAGAAAAACTGTCATCAAAAACGGAAGAAAATCCGGTTGAAACTGATAGTGAAAGCAAGCCTGCATCTGTAGCACCAAAGAAACAACCAACCACGAAGCAAGCAGCAAAAGATGGCTTCGATATAAAGGCCCACAATCCAATTATCCTATACCGAAAAATGGGCGAAGACTTAATGCGCGTAAAGCTGAACAAAGTCTCAACCACAAACCTAAAAAAAATCGGCAAGCATTATCAACTAAAACTAAACACACTAACAAAATCCAAATCCCCCACAAAACCAGACCTCATAACAGCGATTATTACATTCGCCAAGAACTATGATGCCCAAAGAAAAGGCGCGGCTGAATAACTTAAATTCGAAAATCGGTATTACAAAGTCTTCACCACTTAGATAAAATCTTAAGCTTATGATCAGTCCTAAAATTTTGGGCTCTAAGTGTCTTTACTTCATCAAGAAGGTCGTTCTTTTTCTTTGCCAAAGGAGTAAGGCCCATATACCCCTCGGCGATGGCCTTGAGTTCTTTCATGCGAACTTGTTTGTCTGAAGCTATTGCATCAAGGGCTGAATGAAACTCACCATCATTATCATTGACAGATTTAAGAGCTTCAACGTGCCCATCAACAACAGCTTGCCGAAGTGAGGTTGCACTGCTAGATGCTTTCTTTCGGCCTTCCAAACCTTCACGAGCCTTTTTGCAAAAGGCATCAATGGTCATGTCCTCATAACCATCCATCAACTCAACAAGCTTTTGAAAATCCTTGGAAACTTTCGTTGCCTCCCAAGTTTCTAATACTGGGAGGAGTTTCTCTAATCCAGCTTTAACATTTACAACTTTCATAACTTACTCCCCTGCCATTATGGTTTGAGTGTCTGATAGGACTGAAGTTTTTAGTTTTAGTTCTTCAGCAATCTTTTCACCTAAATCATCAAATATGTTTCTTATAAGCAAATTATTACTCACTAAATAAGGCACATTTAATCCCGCATGCTTAGCTATATCAGCTTTATCATAGATCGGGGTGCTCTTATATATAGAAACAGTATCATTCCCTTGCCAGATATTCGGTATTCTGTTTTTTAAATTTTCAATCTCTCTTTCCTCATAAGGAGAGTAACCAACCTTGCTAACTTTTGAGGGTACAATTCCCAATAACTTTAATTGAGGGTTTAGTTTACTTCTAAAGTCATTAAAAACTTGGGTAGTATTTAGCGTCGCCTCGACAGACAAATGATCGAGAATCGTGGGTATGAGTATATGTGTACTAGCGCAAGCTGCATTCACGACTGCTGTTCCTGGGCGAGGTGGAGCGTCAATAATAGTGACATCAAAAGAATTTTGAAAAATTTCAGACGATAAGTATTTATGTAAGTTAAATCTTATCTCATCATGCGAGCCGTTAAACCAATTTAACAACATTAGAGTTTCATAATCATTTAATTCATAAAAGGCTGGGAATAATCTAGAGCTATCGAATAGTCCGTGTAAAGGTTCGGATTGATTGAAAATATCATTTGAGGATAATTCGTCAGATAAAAGGGCATTACTTGATAAAAATGGCTCTTTAACTTTCAAAGAATTGCGGATTGTCTCAGTGAGTGTTCCTTGATAATCAAAGTCAATTAATAATACTCGTTTGCCAATACTGTTAAAATATGCAGCTAGGTTTGCAGCTATAGTAGTCTTGCCAACACCACCTTTAAAATTTGCAACTGTAAT
>CAXIDO010000431.1:0-2637 GCA_964022745.1 uncultured Methyloligella sp.
AGGTTTTACGGCGTTTCTGCGTAATTTTTTGCTTTGGATGTTTTGCCGAGTCCCGGGTTTAAGCTGTTGGTTGGGTCAATCGATTTGTAAAAGTTCACTAAATCTGGTTTGGCGTTATAAATATGACCGACATTATGTTCTGCGGGGTATTCCACGCCTCGTTTATTGAGTATCTCAAGCATTTTGGTTTTGATTGCTTTTGCATCTTCACCTTTTTTAACAACATAGTCCTGGTGAAGTACGTGACACATGAAGTGGCCATAATAAAATTTATGAACTAGCTTGTCGGAAATTTCTTTTGGTAGCTCTTCCAACCAATTTTTGTCATTTCGTTTTAAGGCGATATCAAGAGCTAATATGTCTTCTACATCTTTATGATGAATGGCTTGGTACCGAACAGGTGCCCCGGCTGCTGCAAATCGATGGAGTGCTGCTAGTTTTGCTTCTTTAGGCGTGCATTCGAAATAGTCTCCGGTATGCTCCTTAAAAAAAGATTTTAAAAATTTTCTTGCTTCTTCTATACCCTCACCATGCATTTTTAAGATGAGGTGATGTTCATAATTTTTGCGCCATTTTAAAATAGATTTAGGCAATATTTCTGGCCAAAGACCACTGACGACTTGCATGAAATGATCTGTCAGGTTTTTTGGTAAAAATTTTAGTTTATTTAGCCGAGCGTCAATTGCTCCTTTGAGAGCGAAAAACATTGGTGGACGAGCTGTTCGGAAATAGTTAAACATCATAACTGTATCTTTTCCGTATTTTCTTGTGATGTCAAAAATTTCACGGTGCATGTATTCTGCTGAAACGGGTAGGGTTTTAAATGATTTCAGGATTGTGCGTCTTAGTTCTGTTAATTCATCGGGAGTATTGGTTCCGATGTAAAATGTGACTTCTGAAGAATTTTTGGGATATGTATCCAGACGTACAGAAAAGATGGCAAGTTTTCCGGCGCAACCACTTGCTTCATAAAGCCTGCGTTTATCTGAGTTGTATCTGGCTGGTGTTTCAGCATCGATGTTTCTGACGCGATCAGTGTATTCTGTGTCTGATGCTTTTAAGTTTGTTTGGATGAAATCGTCTTTTGTATACTCACCTTTTTCGAGGCGAGTTAGAATTTCTTCCGGCGTGTTACCAAGATTAATACCTAAATGATTGACGAGTTGCAGTTCACCTTCTTCCGTGATTTGGGCAAATAAAGAAAGCTCAGTGTAGGACGGGCCGCGTTCAATGAGGGAGCCGCCGGAGTTATTGCAAACACCACCAATGATAGAGGCGCCAATGCAGGAAGAGCCGATTACTGAATGGGGTTGACGATTAAAAGGTTCTAGGATTTTTTCGAGCTTGAAGAGTGTTGAGCCGGGAAAACTTAGAATTTGTTTGCCTTTATCCAAGACTTGAATTTGATCCATTCTGTTGGTGCTGATGATCACAACTTCACGGTCATATACACCATTGGGTGTTGAGCCTTCAGTTAAGCCAGTGTTAGCAGCTTGCAGTATGATGATTTTATCAGCTTCAACACAGGCTTTGATAACTTGCCACTGTTCTAATAGAGTTCCCGGGCGAAGTACTGCAAGGGCTTTTCCTTCACCAGAGCGGAACCCCTTGCAAAACCTCTCCATCTTTTTTTCATCAGTGAGTACGTATTTGTTTCCTAAAATCTTTTTAAAGGAATTGATGAGCTCTCTATTGTTCATAAGTGACCTATAAATAAACGATTTGCGATCGGTTGCTTAATAAGCAACCGAGGGCAGCCAAGTCGCGAGTGATGGGAACAGGAATACAACGGCAAGGCCAACCAATTGTAGGATTACAAATGGAATGACGCCTCTGTATATATCCCAAAGGGTTATTTCTTTGGGGCAGACCCCCTTTAAATAAAAGAGGGCAAAGCCAACTGGTGGTGTTAAAAAAGATGTTTGCAGGGTGACAGCCACCAAGATAACAAACCAAATGATTTGAGGATCTTCGAGACCAAATCCAGGGACATCTAGCGTTAGTGCGCTGATGATAGGACGCATTAAGGGCAAGATGATAAGAGTGATCTCAATCCAATCTAGAACGAAGCCTAATAAAAAGACGATAAATAGGATGAATAGGACGGTTCCATAAGCACCTAAGCCTGTTGAGTGGATCATGCTTTCAATGAGCTGATCACCGCCTAGTTCTCGTAATACAAAGGAAAATACAGTTGCGCCTAAGAAAATTGCGAAGATGTAGGCTGTTGTATTGAATGTTGATTTTAGAACGTTGTGTAATTTTTTGAATGTGAGTTTTCTATAAGCAAGGGCTAGAATTGTAGCGCCGATTGCGCCAACGCCTGAGGCTTCTGTTGGTGTGGTGATGCCGGCGAAGATTGTTCCAAGAACTGACAGGATCAGCAATAATGTTGGTATGATTGCGATCATCAATTCTTTAACAGCTGTCCAATCAGGTCTTACAGCGTCGGCAGGAACGGGGGCCGCAGTTTTGTTTAGCTGAGCGTATGTGAATAAATAACCTAAATATAAAAGACCGAGTAAGAAACCTGGGAACACAGCTGCCATGAATACGTCACCAACCGAAAGTGTCATTTGATCGGCCATAATAACGAGCATGATTGAGGGAGGGATCAGAATGCCCAATGTTCCTGAG
>CAXIDO010000432.1:0-2610 GCA_964022745.1 uncultured Methyloligella sp.
TTTTATAAAACCGTTTCAGCATTTTCAATATTCAGAGCCTTTAGAACTTCCAAAACATTTTCTTTGTTTTTTGTTTCCAAGCCATCCTGGAACTGGCGCTTATAGATTGCCTTCGAGAACTTAACGCCCCACCCTTCTTTCATTCCAACAAGCGCAACGCGTGCTGCAGCTAAACCTGGCTGAGGGAATTCATCTAAAATTTTAATAGGAGGTAGATCGTAAAATTCAGCTTCGCGCTCAATGTCGCGAAAAAAGTTCTCCCCTTTTTCTGCATAGATTTTAAAAGGGGATGTCTCCCAGCCAAACTCTTTAAAAAGCGGACCTAAGAGAAAAGGTTGATAGTGCACTTCCACATTTGCAGCAGCTGCTAATGCTTCAATTCTCATCATTGAAAGATAGGAATATGGACTGGCGAACTCATACCAGAACTCTAATTTGTTCATTGCCCTTCTTTCCTTTAAAAGATGACTGACCAGATAAATCTTAAACCAACAGTGAGTAGGAAGATTATAAAAAGAAGCTCCAATTGCGCGCGACTTAAACTGTGAGCAAATTTCACACCTAGAGGTACTGCTAATAAACTTGTTGGTAAGATCAATCCAACACCCAATAAGGAGATGAATCCAACAGACCCTACAGGTAATAGTTCATTGTTCAAACCAATCCAGATAAATCCTATAATCGCCGGCAACGCTACGACAGGCCCTATTGCTGCTGCTGTTGCAACTGCTTGATGAATAGATCGACCAAAACTTGTCATATAGCTTGAAGTAAAAGTTCCACCTCCTATGCCCATTAAAGTTGATAGAATACCTGTGATAACGCCATATACTCTGGTAACCCAATCTGATGGCCATGAAAATCTAAAATCTGGGTTTTGACGAGACCAGAATAAATACCCAGCAACAGCAATTGACATTATTCCATATATTAGGCGTAACTGATTACCGTCAATTTGTTTTGCTATTATTGTACCAAGGAACACACCGATAATAATTGAAGGCGTGAAAAGCTTAACGATTTTCCAATCTACACTTCCTTTTGCATTGTGAGCTATTGTTGATCGGATGCCATTCGGAAAAACCACTGCGAGGGACGTGGCTAAAGCCATATGAGTTCTAATTGTATCATCTACGCCCGCAAAACCTAGAACTTCGTAAATGACAGGAACTAAGATAGCACCTCCTCCAACACCAAAAAGTCCCGCCATAAAACCAGCAACCGCACCACCAAGGATCAGTAAACCGGCAAAAAACAATAGACTAAACAAAATTAAACCCCGAATTTTATTTTATTGATTTCTAATACTTAATTCAGAGTTTGCATACAAAGACAATATAGATACGCAATTTAATCGTTTATCTGATGATCTAAGTGGTTTTCAGGCCTAAAACTATTGACAAAAGCTCGGATTTGCCTATATTCGGCGCTTTCGTGGCATATTTTCTATGCCGCAACCAAAAGCGCTGTCCGAGGCCACCAGCTAGTTGTATGATTTGTTTCATCTTTAAGCTAGTTTTGAGTAAAAGTTCAGTTTTACCTTTACGAAGGTAGATAATGACGCCACAGGACGCGAAACAGATAAAGGACTACTTATATGTATGCGGTAATCAAAACCGGTGGCAAACAATATCGTGTTGAGCCAAATGATATCCTCAAAATCGAGAAGCTTGATGGCGAGGCTGGTGACAAAATCGAATTTACTGAAGTTTTAATGGTTGGCGAAGATGGCGATACTGTCATTGGCGCGCCGCTTGTAGAAGGTGCTAAAGTTACTGCTGAAGTACTTGAGCAAGCACGAGCTGCGAAAATCATCGTCTTTAAAAAGAAGCGCCGCCACAATTATCGTCGGAAAAAAGGCCATCGCCAGCATCAAACTGTTGTGCGCATTTCTGACATTAAGAAATAAGTAATTTTAACAATTACTTACATTGATTTTAGTTTTATAATTTTAAGTTTATATGGGCCCTTTTAATAAGATTTAAGCCCACTATTTTGAGAAGGAAAATCTCATGGCACATAAAAAAGCAGGCGGTTCTTCCAATAACGGTCGTGACTCCGCCGGACGCCGTCTTGGCGTAAAGAAATTTGGTGGTGAACAAGTTATCGTTGGGAATATCATTATTCGTCAACGTGGCACGAAGTGGCACCCAGGTGAAGGCGTAGGCATTGGCAAAGATCACACGATTTTTGCTATGCGTGATGGAAATGTCTCTTTCCGTACACGCAGAAACGGAAAAGTGTTCGTTTCTGTTGATGAAGGCAAATAAATCACTTTGCGCGAATCATGTTGACGTCTAAATTTATAGAATATCTAAGGGAGGCTAAATTAGTCTCCCTTTTTTATAGGGCGTGTTGTCTATGTTTTAAGGTGTCACTTATTAGATATCGATGTTTAAGACAGATGCTATGACTAACAGTAATTGACTAAATATGATTTTTCTAAAGATTTAGAGCGCTAACCTGAACCTTAATTTAAAAGGAAACGCTCTAAAGACGGATTGAATTTTAACTGATGATGCACCAAGCACGAGAAGATAGCCTACGGCTCAGGCCTTTAAGCCTGTTTGATGTGCCCGGAATCGTTGAATTAGCCAACGATTGGGACAT
>CAXIDO010000433.1:0-2598 GCA_964022745.1 uncultured Methyloligella sp.
CAGATGGCATTCCTGAATACGGTGAATGGACTGACTATCTATTGTTAGACAATGATCAAGCCCGATCTCTTTCATCGCGCCGCCTGACATGCCGGCAAAGCCGATGGTTTTAATGCCCATCTCACTTGCCTTTTCGAATGCATTGACCAAATTATCTGAATTTCCGCTTGTTGACAGGCCGATTAGGCAATCGCCTTTTCTCCCCTGTGAAATCACCTGCCTTGTGTAGACATGAGCAAAGCCAATATCATTTCCAACAGCTGTCATCATAGTGATGTCTGAGGTGAGATTTATGGCAGTGAGAGCCGGGCGCCCGGCAGTAACTGGATGCTGGAATTCAACGGCGACATGAGCTGCATCACAGCTTGAACCACCATTCCCCATTGTCAGAAGGCGTCCATCTTCTCTATAAACTTCGGCTATTGTTTTAGCGGCTTCGACCACATCTTGGCTGTGAGTTTGAAAAAAATCATTGAGGACAGTGGCATGGTCATCTGCCTTGAGCTGGACTGATTTTAAAAGAGCCTCATTCATTTGGGCCGGGTCTTGTTTTTTGTCATGCAAGAATGGATATAGACCTGATAAAGCTTCTTCGTTGTTTTCAGACATTTTGTCCTCTTCCCTTGAGATTTTTTAACCCTTGAGACCTTGCCCTTTCAGGCTTTTAGGGGGTGGTAAAGCTTTTGAGATTTGCAAATGTGAATTTGATTGGATTTACGTTCAAGGGCATCACGAGCCTCTGACCTCAAGTACCTCTTATATCAATAACTCTGACATCAAGTACCTGTTGTTCGCATTGCTTCCAACTCTTCTTCAACTTCACCTAATTTTTCGAGAATTTTGAGAGTTTCTACAGCTTCTTCTTCGTCAATGCGGCTCATGGCAAAACCAACATGGACGAGCACCCAATCACCGATACATTCTTCAATTGGACGTTCGTCAGATACAACACAAGCGACATTAACATCACGCTGGATGCCAGAAACATCAACAACGGCTAAATGACGGATAGCGTCTTTCACACTGACGATTTGACCTGGAATTCCAAGACACATAAAATTCTCCCCAAACTATGTAAATGCCATACATGTTTTTTTATTCGGCATGTTTTTATTCAGTCTTTTATAACTGATATTTTTTGACATCGGTGCAGATCATATTTTTCAGAGCAAAATGGTTTTGTTTTTTTAATACTGGCCCAAAAAGACAAGCTTTTGTACTCATTTGCTCATTTTAACTATTTTAATAGGCAATTCACATGCCACACGGCTCATTTTAGCTCAAATATTGAGTTAGATTGGTCACAAAGCCTCCGCTAAGTGGAAAAAGGGTTACCAGATACATAATATGATAGACTAAAAAAAGTGATACCAACTTCCCATTCCTCAAAAAACGGAATGTAACTTTGCAAAAACACCTCCTTATGGAAGGATACTATTCATGGAATCTGTGAAACACCATTCATCAACTATTTTTCACCTCATTCGTCAGTTTTTGATTGCCTTTGCTATGACACTTAGCATTTTGGTTTGCTTTTCCGGGATAGAGAAAGTTTCCGCACAAAATATGATGGACCATGTTGACTTATCTAGTGATGCTATGACGAAGTCGGAACTTAGTAGAGAGCAGGTTATTGAGAAATTAAAAAAAGCCTCTTCTAACAATCGTCCTGCGGATTTATCTAACCTTTCATTAAATGGACTGGACTTGAGCGGCCTTGATTTTTCTCATGCCAATTTTCGTGCTTCTAATATGAACAAAATCAATTTATCAAATAGCATTTTAAAAGGTGCCCGCCTTGACCAGGCCTGGCTCTTAAAAGCTAATCTCTCTAATTCTGACCTGAGTGGCGCCAGCATTTTTCAAGCGCAAATGCTTGATGCGAATTTGGAAAATTCAAACCTTTCTGGCGCTACGATTGCTGCTAATTTAAGCCGCGCGAATATGAAGAATTCAAAATTGATCGGGGCGAACCTTTCCGCAGATATGCGCAATCAATCTATGGGATTAATCACTGGAAATTTAAGCTCTGCCAATTTAGAAAATGCTGACTTTAGCAATGCCAACCTATCTCGTTCCATTCTTGAATTTGCTTATTTAAAAAATGCTAAATTAGTTGGAGTGAACGCTAAGGGGGCTCAATTTGATGGGGCCCGTTTAGAGGGAACTGATATCAGCAAAGCAAATTTTGACGATGCCGATATGGATAGTGCAACGCTGATAAAATTGATTGGGAGGGAGAGTAGCAGTTTAGACAAGGCTAAAAATGTTGGTGTTGAGAGAAAATAAGTTTTTTTCGCACAGGGCGTGCTAGGATTTAAAGCCTAAAATTACCTCTCTTTTATGCTTTTTTAGGTGAGCAACTTTAAGATGCCAAATTGCAAGACTTCTGATCTCAAACAAATATCCCCCCCCTTAGTTATTGATAAAGATGTTGTTGCGTCTAAGGCCCGCCTTTCCCGCAGGAATTTCCTAAAAACAGCACGAGACACTTTAGGTTTTGTTGGGTCCCGCACAGTTCTTACAGGTTCTCTAGCATCCCTATCTACGGTTTGTGCTAACGCGGGAGATGTTCGCACAGCTAATCATGGCAGTTCT
>CAXIDO010000434.1:0-2566 GCA_964022745.1 uncultured Methyloligella sp.
TAAAAATGAATGTAACGCGTTTGGTTATGAGGCGGGTAGTGCTGCGATGATGGAGTGTATTGAGCGTCAATGGATGCAAAGTAAGGCCGCCGCGCAAAAAAATATGCAAGATTGGAGTGTAAATTCAAGTGGAAGTAATAATGACTACAAAATGGAACGCTTGGAACGTGAAGCTAAAAGGGCTTGTAGATCATCTGGTAGGTACTGGTCTAGTATCTCCAAGAGATGCCGCTAAGCGCACCAAGAGCGTCAGGCGCTAGGAGTAATCGTTAGCAAGGTACTGTGCATACTTTCAAAACTTGCAACGCATCCGATTAAAGAAACTTGGCTCCACTCCAAAGTCGGCTAGGCAAATTGCCTCTTGAATTTGCTCAGATGTAAGCCGATCACGAATTCTCTCCCTCGCGGCTTTCGCTAGAGAGTTTCCGTTTGCGCCTGCTATCAAATACAATCGGTAAGCCTCTGAAAAATCCTCTTTATTTCCAAGTCCGTCTTCAAAGGTTCGACCAATAAAGTAGCCTTTTTCGCTCTTACACAGGCGACTCACAAAGGCGTTTTTTTTGCCTTCTTTTACGAGCATTGACACCAAGATCGAAAAGTTATCGCTAATAATTTGCCTACCGAGTTCGCATCTATTTTTCTCATTTGAAATATAACTGCCCAGGAAGAGCTCAACTAATTCATCAGTGTTGAGCATCTTGACCAACCCACTTACGGATTTTTGGACTAACTCTTTTTCCCATGCAGTTTCAGAAGAATTAAGTTTTATGTTTTCTAGATAGAAACTCTTTTTTTGTTGAGGGCTGAGCAAGAGCATAAGTTGAAGATATGATTCACTGGCACGATCTTGCGCCCACTCGGAAGAGGAGGTGTTGTTTACAGACAGTCGGTAAAACTTCTTAGCGTCTGCTGGATTGGTTTTTTTGTAATAATCGCCAAGAACATCACCAAAGCCCACACTTCCGTCAGAAATAGCTTTTTCTAGATATAATCTTGCTTGGGCTTCGTCTTTGGTGCAACCTTTAGATCCATACAAAAGATTTAAACCCAAATTACCTATGGCTGCAGAGCTGTTATCTAAATTGTAGTGTTTCGTCATGTTGGCGCAGTCGTTTAACGTGCCATATATGTACCCTGTCTCGAAATGCTTCGCCTCAGCTAAGCATGACGGCAAAGCATTTTCATATTCACCGCGGTCAAAAATATCACGGCACGACTCTGCTGAAGCTATTGTGCTTGCCGCAACTAACATAAGAGTCCCAAGCGCAAGCCTGATTCTTGTAATCGATAAAACTAGCATGATTGCCTCTGAGAATAAGTGTCATAATGAGTTCGTATACCCTTTGACAGGGCTGTAAATAATATCAATATATTGCTTCTAAATGTCTAGATAACATCTGTAATTCTCAAGGCTAATTGAGCGATTTCAGAAATGAACGAAAAACTCGTTCGTTTGTGAACAGTTGCTTCTAAGTGCTGATAGCTTGTTTATGCCAGGTTCTAGTATTTTCACCTGTGAAATATCTCCTTCAATTTTTTGACCATTAAGGAACCATTGTGAGCCTGACGCACCGATTACTTTAATGTGTTGAGTAGAAGATTTTATCCATGTTTGGTCTTGAGGGTAATCGATCAGTGTGGGGCAAGCTGCTGTCGGTTGTGGACTATTTGCTTTAGCTGCTGAGCTAATTTGAGGTGCATGGGGTGCCTGTAAGTCCAGTGAACGCCCTATTGCTAAAGAGACAGGAAAAGCAGATCCGGCTCCTGTTAACGATGATGTAGATTCATTGTCTGGTGTGCCTAGCCAAACAAGTACAATGTAACTTTCGTAAATCTGTATGCTCCAAGCGTCCTGCCGAGCATATGATGTGCCAGTTTTGAAAGCCACTCGTTCGCCATTGCTCATTTCTTGGATAAGGAGGGACAAAATCTGGTCTGAGGCACTCTTTGAAATCAGCGTCATTTGAGTACTTGGGGCAGGGGCCTCAAATGAAATTGTTTTTGCGTAGCCTGGATCCATTATGCCCATGTAGATGGAAATAAGTTGCTCTGGTGTGAGATATAAACCGCCAACTGCTAAGCTTAGGCCAGCGTCTTTTTGTGAGTTTAAAGCTCCATCAAGATAAGTGTCTAATTCTGATTGAAGTAAATCTGGCCCAACTTGCTCAATAGCGCGAATGGCAGGAATATTTAACGAAGCAAGTAATGCTTCTTTGAGACCTACTTTGCCACTGAAGTTATTATTAAAGTTGGTGGGACGGTAGCCCGACTTAAAAAGAGCTGTGTCGTCAAAAATATGGTCATAGGCAATCAAACCTCGATTTAGCGCTTTGGCGTAAATTAGCGGTTTCAGTGTTGAGCCAGGGCTTCTCAGAGCAGTTAGATAGTTGATCGCACCTTTTCGAGTTTCGGAGCCATATTCTGCAGAACCGACGTATGCACGTACTAGCCCTGTTTTGCGCTCAACAACCATTGCTGCGGCTTGAATGGGTTCCCTGTGAGATTTGATTTCGCTTGCAAGAATATTTTCTATTTGGCGCTGCCAATTCTTATGCAATGACGTTTG
>CAXIDO010000435.1:0-2562 GCA_964022745.1 uncultured Methyloligella sp.
GGCTTTTCTTTGCTTCAGATGCCCACTAAGCATCCGCAGGAGCAACCGTCGTTACATCTGGATTTTTGTGTTTCAGATGCCTACTAGCAGCTGTAAGAGAAACCGTCGCGATAATAAATTGTTCGTGCCAACAAAAGAGTGAAATGGTAATTGTGTCAAGAGATTCTCATATTTATATGAATTTCAATTTTTATGGTTCTGAATTTTTTTAAAAGGTTATTGATGGTTATGACGATCCAGCAAAATTTAACGGAAATAAAAAACAAAATAAAACTTGGCCTCGAAGAAGCTGGAAGCCGTGCTGGTCGGGGGCAATTGATTGCGGTTAGTAAAACACGTTCTGTAGAAGATATTCGCACAGCCTTAGAAACCGGGCATCGTCTGTTTGGTGAAAACCGTGTGCAGGAAGCAGCCTCGAAGTGGCCGGAGCTTAGAACCCAGTTTCCTGATATAGATTTACATTTAATAGGACCGCTCCAATCTAATAAGGCGGCTGAGGCCGTTGCTTTGTTTGATGTGATTGAAACAATTGACCGCCCTAAAATTGCGGCTGCCATAGCCAAAGAAATGAAAGCTCAGGGAAAAGAGCTGAAACTTTTTGTTCAGGTGAATGTTGGTGAAGAACCGCAAAAGGCAGGTGTTGTCTCAGCAGATGAGGAAGATGTTTCCAAACAATGCCGCGCAGAGTAGGGTTTAACTATTGCCGGGTTGATGTGTATGCTACCAGTAGAAGAAGAGCCGTCTCCTTTTTTTGTTTTGCTTAAACATTTGGCTGAAGAAAATACAGTCCCTGAAGTTTCTATGGGTATGAGCTCTGATTTTGAAACAGCTTTACAATTTGGGGCTGATTTCGTTCGGGTTGGAACGGCGATCTTTGGTCAGAGGCAAACTTAGAGGCTTTGTTTTATCTATAAATTTCTTCTACTTTATGATTTTTGGTTTCCTTCTGCTTCAATTTAAACTTGGATAAGTATTAGGGCTAGCTCTAATGATGCCGCGAACATGATAATGTTGGTGTTTAAATTGATTCGCGCAAAGTGGGGACCTGCTTTGTGACTCATTTTCTTAATGCTTATTTGGAGAACAAGTAATGGGTAGGAAGACCAAGGTTGCATCTGATGCAAGTGCCGCACCGGTAGAAAAACGTGTTAAATTTGATGTTAGCTTGTGGCTAACTGATTTGAATACAACCGAAATCGGTATTTATCAGCAGGACCGTTACCGTGCTAAGTCTCGCCAGTTTACTAAGGATATGGATATACTTGGTGAGGTGAAAGAAGATGGTAAGCGTGTTGGTTTGGTTGCTTATCGAAAGGGTGCCTGGAAAAAAGAAACCGGTATGAAGCGCCGGATGGTGATTAAGCTTTTCACTGATGAAGTGAACTGGCGCGGCACTATGGATTTGTTATTAGGGCGCTCGATGCAATTGACGCATGGTGCAAAGGGCTTTCCTGTTACGGCTTACAGTATGAATATTTCCAAACATGAGCAGCTTGTTCAGATGGAGCGATCTTCTTACAAATGGTTTTTTCAGCCTGAGCGATATTCCTTTTTTATTCTTCGTGAGGGTGTGCCTAAGTTTTATTATTTGCGCCGTTGCTGGATTAATATTGGCGATGATTATGTGCTTTATGACGGGCGTGGTAAAAAAGTTGGTAAGCTAAATGGACGTATTCTTAATCTTGGCGGGAAATGGAAATGTTGGGTCAAGGCTGAACATTGTGATGCGGAGATGAAGTATGTTTTGCAGTTATTCTGTACGATGCTTCGATTTAATGATGAAGCGCAGTATCATGTCCAGGATTTGGTGAAAGACATGGCTTCTGGCAAATTGAAAGATGTTAAACTTGAATCTCTTGAGAGTGATTTATATATGAATCCGCGCCGGGTTAGGTAGTTTATCTTATTGTTTTTCTTAGTTTTTTAAGGGCTCAGTGATTTGCTGGGCCCTTTTTTTATTGTGCTTAAGTGTGATGTATTCTTTCTACACGTAATAATTGATGATTTGTTAATTATCAGTCTGCTATTCTTTAGCACATAATTTACAAATAAGTATTTAGGCATAAATCATAAGGCATTTTAGATGGATATTTCACCTTCTTTGAATGATGAACAAGTTGTAAATGGCATTTGTTTGCAATTTGCGAATATGATCCGTGATGAAGTTAAATTGGCTCCTGAATTGGCTGAAGGCCATTGGCGGGTGGATAGCGAATGGACTGGACAAACGGGGAGCGTTTCTGAAATTTCAAACTCTCAAATTGGAGGGGATGATATTTCAAGGAGTTTTTCTATAGAAATGGATCAACCGCACGAACTTTGTGGTGGGAATTCATTTGCCAGTCCGCAAGAACATTTACTTGCGGCTCTTTCTGGTTGTTTCATAGCTAATTTTTCAGCTGTTTGTGCTCTTCGCTGTATTTCATTGAATTCGATCAAAATTCATATGAGTGGTACAACGGATATGCGTGGGTTATTTGATATTTCTGGCGTTGAAAGTTCTCACTTTAAAGATATTAAGTTTGTTGTCTCTGTAGCTGGAAATGCAAGTCCTGAAGAATT
>CAXIDO010000436.1:0-2539 GCA_964022745.1 uncultured Methyloligella sp.
TTATGAAACAAGAGACCGGTCATATATTGATCGAACTTTAGACGATTTTGAAAGAAGAACGGGCCAAAGACCAAATTATAAAAACGACTATAAAAATGATTATGAAGTCGAAAAACATAAATCTCATAAAGAAAGATTTGATAATAAACATGATGCCTATGACCATAACAGAGGATGGCGTGAGAGTTGTTTGCCAAAACGTAAAATACGCCGCGTACTCATCAAGCGAGGCTGGCATGATTTTCACATCTTAAAAGAACGTCCAAGACGGATAAAACTTTTGGCAACAAATTATAACGGCCGTCGTTTTAAGTTGGTTTTAAATGCTTGTACTGGCGATATAATCCGCCGTATCCCAATGAGAAAATATTGGGGATGGAATTAAAATATGAAATAGTTTCAACGGATAAACAGTTTTAAGAATATCTTTCGGTCAGTTACTACAGCCCCCCATATCCCAAACTCTGGCTTAAAGATAGAAGACCAGCCTCTTCATAAAAAGAGGCTGGTTTTTTTGTATTGAACACTTTTATGTTGATCAAGACGGGATAATTTAGATTGGGCTTAAGATTTAGCTTCAAAGCTGCCCCATTGATTAGCTATACTGAAAGAATAAATTTTCTTAGTTTAAAGGCTAAACTAGCCATTGAAGGCAAAAGCTGTGGAACTTGTCAGTCTATATAAAAACCCAATCCCTGAGGGGGCTCATTCAGGTAAAGTCCAGATAGATGAGCGAGTTTATCTCAGATATGCGCGCTGGGCACCTACAACACATTATGTTCGCGGAACAGTTGTTCTGGTTCAGGGGCGTTCAGAATATATCGAAAAATATTTTGAAACTGTGAGTGATTTAAGACGTCGAGGTTTCTGGGTCGCAACCTTTGATTGGCGCGGTCAGGGCGGCTCTAGCCGTGATTTAAATAATCGAAACAAAGGACATATCTGGGATTTCGGACAATATGATAATGACCTAAAACATTTCATGTCTGAAGTTGTTTTACCCGATTGCCCAAAACCATATTACGCTCTGGGCCATTCGATGGGGGCGCATAACTTATTGCGCAATGCAGGAATGGGACTTTGTCAGTTTGAGAGAATAGTCCTCTCAGCACCAATGCTTCGATTATCGCGAGAAATAACCGGACTGCCTCATGAAGTTGTTAGTTTGGCTGCGACCTTAGCCGGCTGGTGCGGGCTAGGTGAATCATATGTTCTTCATGGTAAAGATGAAAACATGAACCTTAGAGGTTTTCGCAAAAACAAGCTCACAAGAGACAAAGAGCGCTTTCAAAGAAACAAAGAAATTCTAGAAGCTGCTCCGGAATTATCCATCGGCTCTCCTACCTATGCATGGTTGCTAGCAGCCCTTCGCTCGACAAGCATGGTGATGCAACCGTCATTCACCCAAAACATAAAAATATCAATTTTACTAATTGGGGCTGGCTCAGACAGAATTGTCTCAAATTTTGCAACAAGAGAATTTGCGGAGCGTATGAAAAATGGCAGCAATGTTATTATTCCAAATTCCCGCCATGAAATCTTGCAGGAAGTTGATAGTGTCCGCGACCAGTTCTGGGCAGGTTTTGATGCATTCATTCCAGGTGAAGATCAAGCCGTCTCTAGCCTTAAAAGGTCAGCTTAAGAAGCTTTTAAAGAGCGCTCTTTGATAACAGTGCCAGTGCTTTCTCATGCAACTGTTTTGAACCGGCAGCTATAATTTGGCCGCCATTGGCCGCACTTTCACCTGACCACGTTGTAATGATACCGCCAGACTGTTCTATTAAGGGGATGAGAGGGGCGATGTCATAGGACGCCAAACCAGATTCAACAATGAGGTCTACAGTCCCCAGTGCCAATAAACAATAATTATAACAATCGCCGCCATAACGCGTCATCCGGCACTGAGAGCGCAACTCATCAAATTTTGCACGATCACTATCTGTTGCAAACAAATCTGGGCAAGTTGTTGTGATAACCGCTTCTGAGGTGTTTTGGCAATCACGTGTTTTCAAGACGATGTCTGACCCACGCCAACGAGCAAAGGCACCTTGAGGCGAAGCCCAGAAACGCTCACCTGTAAAAGGCTGGTTCATCATGCCAATAAGGGGGCGGCCCTTAAAATTTAAACCAATTAAAGTACCCCATAGTGGGCTACCAAGCACAAAAGCGCGGGTTCCATCAATCGGGTCTATGATCCAGCAATGGTCATCATCTTTGATATCTTGACCAAATTCTTCCCCAATAATGGAGTGATGAGGCCATTTTTCAGCCAGGTGAGAACGAATCACTTCTTCAGATTTGCGATCAGCATCAGTGACAGGGTCAAAGATTCCCTTGCCTTCTTTGTGTAAAACTGAAAATTCATGACGAAAAAAAGGTAAAATTTCTCCTGCTGACAAATCAGCCATTTCATGAGCTGTATCAAGGAAAAGGTCTATATTGTCTATGGAGTTGTCAGTCATGGCCTCACCATTCATTTGGCCTAAGCCATTCATTGTCCTGCAAATACCTTATTCCATAAAGAATGAGCAAGCTCTAG
>CAXIDO010000437.1:0-2537 GCA_964022745.1 uncultured Methyloligella sp.
CTCTATTCTCCCAGCAACTCTTAGCGAAGATGAATTGGTCGAGCGCTTAACTCAATGCGGTAGTGCTGTGATTATGAAATTGGGACGAACATTTCCTAAAGTGGTGCGCGCCCTAGAAAAAGCAAATATGATAGATAACGCTTATTATGTTGAACGGGCGACAATGGAAAAAGAGCGGATCTTCCCGGTCAAAGATGTAAACCCTAATGATGTTGCTTATTTCTCAGTGATTGTCATCCCCTGCGAAAAACCGGTTTAATAGGTGAGCTCTGTAACTTCCATGCAAAAAATCGCAATTGTCCTTCTCAATAATAAAGGGATCGAGACAGCCAAACTCATTCAAGAACAAGTCAAAGAAGAGACCATCATTTGGGGGCTTGAAGGGCGAGTAGAAGGTGCAGATAAAACCTTCAAAGAAACTGGCACGCAGTTACGAGATCTATTTGAATGCGGAACAACGATAATAGGTCTTTGCGCTACTGGCATTCTGATCCGCAGTCTTGCTCCTATTTTAAACAATAAACGCAAAGAGCCTCCACTTTTATCAGTCTCTGATGATGGCGCCCTTGTTGTGCCTTTGCTTGGTGGTTTAACCGGGGCCAATGAATTGGCCAAAGAAATTAGTCGCATAACAAGCGGCATCCCAGCAATTACAGCAAGCGGTGCGCGCCATTTTGCCGTGCAGCTAGAAGCCCCACCTAAGGACTATGTTCTAGCAAACCCACAGGATGCGAAACGCATCACATCAGACATCTTGAATGATACCACCCTGCAATTAGATGGTCATGCCAGTTGGCTAGAAGATAGCGGACTTCCCTTCACGCTAAACGGTGACATTACAATTCGCGTGAGTGTGTTTGAGGAAAAGCCACCAAGCTATGGTCTGCTCTATCATCCAAAGTCAGTGCTGGTTGAAGTCGAAAATGAAGAAACAAACCTTGATGACATTGATAATGCATTTGAAGAGTTGGGACTGGCTAAACAGGCAATCGCAGCCGTAATCACAAATAATAACGGCCCTATAGGACAAGCAAAAAAACTAGCATCACCTCTGAACGTGCCAGTACGGATCGTTGACAATTATACAGATATAAAAATTGCACGCCGCGCCAAAGTAGCAGAAGCAAAAAATCTATCACTCATTGAGCTCACTTCGCCGCCAAAAATAAATTATATCGGAAAAGCAATTGGCAAGGTGACAGTCATAGGCTTAGGCCCTGGCAAAGAAAGCTGGCTAACCCCTGAAGTAAAAACAGCTTTAGAACAAGCAGAAATTCTTGTTGGCTATAAAACATATGTCGATATGGTTCCTGTTCGTGTTGGCCAGCAGCGTTTGGCGTCTGATAATCGCGTTGAGCTTGATCGCGCGAAAGACGCACTTGATCTTGCCAATCAGGGGCGTAATGTTGTTGTGGTCTCCTCCGGCGATCCGGGCATTTTCGCTATGGCAAGTGCTGTTCTTGAAGCCATCGACAAAAACCCGGTCCGCTGGCAAAATATTGATTTTCAAATATGCCCAGGTCTTTCTGCCATGCAGGGTGCCGCTTCGCTCACAGGTGCCCCGTTGGGTCATGACTTTGCGGTGATCTCACTCTCCGATATCCGCAAACCATTTGAAATCATCGAAAAACGACTAATCGCAGCAGCTCAATCAGACTTGGTGATCGCCATTTATAATCCGGCATCAAAAACCCGCCGTGAGCAGGTTGAACGTATGAAAAAACTTTTATTGGAGCATAAAGCGCCTGAAACCAATGTTTTAATGGCGAAGAATATCGGCAGAGACGGCGAGCAAACTCATTTCACGACTTTAAAAGAGTTGGATACGGATATGATTGATATGCGAACCATGTTGATCATTGGCTCATCAAAAACAAAAGTAATCAAAGGGCCCAATCAAACTCAGTTGCTTTATACACCCCGTGATTATGAATAGGCCTTAAGAGTGTGGAAACGCATATCTACTTAGAGTATGATTTGACACTTTAATTGATGTAAGCAATTAAGTTGCAGGATACAAAGTTTGGTAGAGAATACGGACACAGATAAGAAACTCAAATTTGGCTGGACAACAGGGGCTTGCGCCACTGCTGCGACCAAAGCCGCGTTTGAAGCTTTGATCACCGGTGTGTTTCCAAATGCAGTGACTATCACTTTACCCAAAGGACAAACCCCAACCTTTGCTGTGACAAATACAAAGCTTAATGCAGGTAGAGCCAGTGCGGGCATTATTAAAGATGCTGGTGATGATCCAGATGTCACTCACGGCGCCACGATCATTTCAACGGTCAGTTGGAATGAACATAAATCCAACAAAATTTCTTCTGTGACTTTCAAAGCTGGGCCTGGTGTCGGCACGGTCACCAAACCTGGGCTTCCCATTCCACCAGGCGAACCAGCGATAAACCCTGTGCCGCGCGAGCTGATGACAAAGACCATCGAGGAGTTGGCTAAAGAACATGGTGTGAGCTCAAATGTTGTCATTGAAATTTCAGTACCAAATGGTGAAAAAATTGCAAAGAGCACCTGGAATGGAC
>CAXIDO010000438.1:0-2528 GCA_964022745.1 uncultured Methyloligella sp.
AAAAAAACAGATGGAATTGATATCACAAACAAAAAAAATGGCCTTAAAATTAAAAGGAGGGCTGGAACAACCTATTTTGGCACCAGAACCCCTCCTGACGGAGCAAGGATAAGGCTATGATAGGATCAACATTGAGCGTCGTTATAGAGTTGATAATGGTTATGTTGCTTGTTGTGACGATTAGCTATTGTTTTATTGTGAACTCTAAACTCACGGCATTACGTACTGATCAAAGTGGTATTAGGCAAGTCATTGGTGAGTTAAATCGATCATCTGAACGAGCTGAAAAAGCCATTAGTGAAATGCGCAGAACTGCACTTCATGTTGAGGGGCAGATTGCTGGACAAATGGAAGCGGCGCGGCATACGAGTGAAGATTTACGTATTAATCTTGAAAAAAGTAAAGAGCTGCGTGATATCGCAAAAAAATTCTCAGAGGTTGATATTCAGGCTTTGAAGTCAATGGAGAACCATCTACACCCTGCTCAAGTGACCTCAGACCAGATGGAAATTTCAAAGCAACTAAGACGCCAAAAACTAGGATTTGGTCAAGAAAGTTTGGCCCCTTCAAGTTTGCAAGAGCAGGCTCTGGCTCAAACAGCATATCACTCTCAACCACAAGCGGGTCAACAACAAGTCGAGCAACAGCAAATGACAGCTCAAAACGAGCAGAGATTTGTTGAGCAGAATAGAAAGTCACTGGGTCATGAATAATTTTAGATTGTTACAATTGGTTGTGTTTGCTTGCACGTGTTTGCTCTTTTTAAAAAGTGCCGCTTTTATTTTTGATGATAGTGGGTCTGTGATTACGGGTTCTGTTGCTTTGAATGCTCAAGAGGCATCGAAGAAAGATGCTGCTGCAAACAAGGAAAAGGCCAAATCAGAAGAAAATTCTAAAGGGCCTGAAAATAAAGAAGGCTCTAAATCAGCAGATAACGCGGCTGACAAGGGTGGAAATAAAGAGCAAAAGGTGGCTCAAAATCAGGGACCAAATCAGTTAAAACCAGACAATGCAGAAGAAACAAAAGTTAAATCTTCTTCATCTGAGCTTGATTTGCTTGAGAGCTTGGCTCAAAGACGAAAGCAACTGAATAAACGTGAAGCTGACTTAGGTTTGAAAGAAAACTTATTAAAAGCTGCTGAACGACAGATTGATGAACGCATTCAACAATTGAAGAAGCTTGAAGCCAGAATACAAAGAAAACTAAAAAAACAAGATGTGTTGAATGATGAACAATATCTACGGTTAGTTAAGATCTACACATCAATGAAGCCAAAAGAAGCGGCTCGTATTTTCAATGGATTAAAAATGCCGATTTTGGTTGATTTGATGAGATCAATGAAAGCAGCGGCAGGTTCGCAAATTTTAGCGAAAATGAATCCTGAAAAAGCGAGAGAGCTGACTTTGATGCTTGTTAAAAAAGATCAGATGGTTGCAGCAAATGATGTTGTGAAAACTGATGAATTGCCTTCTGTTCAGGATGATAAGCCGGCTGAAAAAAATCAATAATTTAGGTTTTTCCCAATTCAAACAGCAAAAAACGAGCGAATTAATGATTTGATTTGTTGTTTGAGTGTTTTGTTTGAAAATTTTACCTAATTATTAAAGGGGTTTTTAAGGAAACGCTGCCACACTGTTAGCAATATTTCAGTTCGAAGAAGGCTGGATGATGCCCGATAAAGTTTTTAAAACTTTATCTGCAAGGAGTGCGTATGGGTGAGTTTAAGACATTATTAACTTCAAGGATCTCTTTGAGTAAATCTCAAAAAGGTTCAGAGTTATTTTATGGATACACCTTTGGTGATCTATCGCTTTTGCTTGCGCGTTTTTCCTCTTTCTCTTCAATTCAAATGAAGCGGGTTATTAGCCCTATCATTCGCTCTCTTATTTTTTGTGTATGTCTCTCTCTTTCATTTAGCAGTGTTTCAGCTGCTGGGCTCAAGGTTCAAACAGATGCTTCTGAAAAACGTGGCTTTGCCAGGCTTGTTCTGAATTTTGATCGATTGCCAGGTTATGAAAGTTCTGTTGATGATACGATACTTGTATTTAAATTTAAGGAGTCTGTTGACCTTAATTTAGATGACCTTATTCGGAAGATGCCGAATTATATCAGCGTTGCTCGTGTTGATCCTGATGGACATGCGTTTCGTCTCGCTTTTTCGGATAGTTTTAAAGTGAACATCATGGAAGCGGGCACACAAGTTTTCATAGATATTCTGGGTAGAAAATGGAAGGGGATGCCTCCCAATTTACCACAAGATGTTTTGCGGGCAATTGCTAAGCGGGCTGCTGAAATTGAAGCGGCTAATCAAGCCCGGTTATTGCAGAAAAAGAAAGCTAAAGAAGTTTTTACAGCACGCATTCGTGTAGGTGCTTTGCCGACCTTTACTCGCCTTGTTTTTGATTGGAATAAATTTGTTACTTCGAAGATGGAGCGAAAAGGAGATTCTGTACAACTTACCTTTGGTGAGCCGGTTAAACTTGATGTTGGCCGTGTGAAGCATGATTTGCCTAAAAACTTATTGAAC
>CAXIDO010000439.1:0-2520 GCA_964022745.1 uncultured Methyloligella sp.
TAGCCTTGCTCCACCGCCACGTACAGGTTTGCGCATTAAGAATTTTTTAGCGTTATCTCCATTTTCATCATAGAAGTCGACTTCGCCATCTGGTGTGCGGAAGCGATAAAACTTACGGGTTTCACCAGCAATTGTTAAAGAGGTGTAGAGCAGATTGCCTAATTTTGCTTCCGTAGTAGATTGATCACCCTGGACATCATAGAATAATTCAAAGCCGTCACCAGGTCCAACTCGTTGTTTGAAATCAGTGTCATAGGCATGGATACGCAGGACCTTCATGATCATTTTGTGATCAATCGATTGTTTCATGGATGAATGATAGAAACTGTTATAGAGGCTTGTTGGTCTTTGTTTTTGCTTTGAGGCGAGTTGCTCCAAAAGAGCTGAGTGTGCTCCGTGATTACTCGCGATAAACTCGCCGGCTGAGTTCCTGGCAATGGTAACTACATGGGCACCGCTTTCATAAATACTAACTCTAACGAGATCCATCTCATTATTTGTTGTAAGAGAGGGGGTTAGCATCAAATGAAGTTCTTGGCCTAGTTTAATATTAGTTGCGGAGTAGATTGGCTCCATTGCTTCTGCGATTGCAGGGGCTTGCCAACTGCTCACTTTTGCATTTGCTAGAACAGTGCGCAGATTATCATTTTGACGAACGGCAACAATATGTGTCTCCAAGCCTTCGAAGCTGTCTTCATCTGGAATGATGATTGTTTTTTCTAGAACTGTTGTGTTTTTCGTTAGAGGCAGAGCGGCTTTCTTTACCTTTTCCTCTGGGACATCTGAATTATCTTTGTCGTTATAGATTGTGGCTCTTAGGGCAAAATTCTCATCTTGATATTCATTAGAGACGAGTTGGTGGATTTCTTTATCATCTAGTTCCTGACCATCTTCTGTCGGTAGGATGCCGCCATTTAACTCAACGATTTTAGATTGCATCTCTACTCTAGTGATGGTTTTGGAGCGCGAATTACTTTTGGATGCAATTGGACTGAGGTTTGCGTAAAGCTTAAACGGGTTAAAAAGAGGGATGGCTTTATTGGGCTCAACATTTGTAGCAAGACGCGTGACTATGCGTACATAAGGTTTGATTGCAATGAATTCTCTATCGTTACGTTTTTGAACGATGGAATCGTGGATGATGTATTTGGTTGATAAGCCCTGGCTTGTCGATGGTAAGCGATCTGTTTTGCCAAAAGATGAAGTGAGTTGTTTGTCATCCATTGTTTTAGGTTTAAAGGGAGACATTGCAGCGACGCTGGCTTTTTTGAGAGATTCGACCATTCCTGAGCCGTCTTCAACATTCATTGCACCATAAAGAGCCACACCTAACGCTGCGACACCAACGGTACCAGCTATTAATGTACTAATGAGCCATTTGAATTTGGCGCCGGCATGAGCGCCGAAATGATCTTTGTCAAATATGCTTGATGAACCGGCTTGTGTTCTGGAGAGGTAAACTTCAGGCAAGGAATTACCTTTGGCTGGAACCAAGCTCTTTTGCTGACGAAGCCTTTGCTTTGGATGCCTTGGGGCTCTCGTTCTGCGATGTTTCAACCTTTAATTCCCCCTCAAGTTCCCTTTATTCTTTTCACACATCGTTTCACGATTAAAAATAAGAATAAGGTATGCCTGAATAAGTTGTCATAAATGAGTACGACCTAAATTATATTAAATTGTGTCATTCAAAAAGATTAATTTGTCAAAAAGCTAAACAGCTGAAAATCTTTTATGCCTGTCTCTGACATTAATTTGCTGATTTCTCAATACTGAATATTCTTTAGATAGGTTGATTTGATCATTGGGCAATATATTTTAGTTAAATTGCTCTATGAAATGGGCTGTAAAAAACGTGCCCTATACATTTATATATAGGGCGTATATTGGCCGCTTATTTATGGATGCGTATTTGCCCTTTAGAAATGGGGTGATTGCAGATGTCATAAACAGGAAATAATGGGCTTTGTAGTGTTTGTTTTCATTGTTTGTGAGCAAGTTTTCCTTGGAATCGTATCAATTAAAAAAAAATCACTCTTTTTGGGGCTGTTTAATGGGGCAAAATTGAGAAATCAAAGCCCATTTTATCGGGCTTTTCCATGAAATGAAAAAGGTTGAGTATATGGCTACCGCAGGGTCAAGTTTGTGATGAAAAAAGATAGAAATAAAACTCTATAACTTTCAGTCGCTTAGCATTTTTTTTGAAAAAATATGAACTTTTTTTAAAAAAGCCGTTGACTCTGAGGGCGGTTATGGGGTTAATAGCGACATCAGCAGCGGGGACGCGGGACACACGAAAGTGGCTAACGCAGACAAGCTGAAAGACAATAAGCGAAAGTTAGGCTTTCCGGGTTATCGGAAGTCCTTCTTTTATTTTTGTCTTTATTAGGGGTTTACAACTCACAATTTGATCTATATACAATCGAGGATGGATTGATTCGGTTCAATCCCTTATCCATCGGGCTCTTTGACAATTGAATATATAAGAAAGAGAAACGCAGGCGGCGGTGTCCTGGCTTAACT
>CAXIDO010000440.1:0-2509 GCA_964022745.1 uncultured Methyloligella sp.
CCCTTAAATAAAAGGTTTCTCATGCCAGGTCTTGAAGCCTGGTTAAAAGATGAACCTAACTCAAGAGAGGCATTAAGGTGGGAAGGGTTCTTCAATGAAAATCCGAAAGCTTTAAATAAACTATTGTCTCTCCACCCAGAAGAGATAGCTGCTCGTAGACGTCTAATCAAACGCAATTGTTTGGACATAATTTATTATGCGACACATCTCTGCCAAGTCAATCAACTGTTGATGCCAATATCCAAAATTGAAGAAATCATTACATCTACTGAAGAATTAATTAGCACTGCACCGGAGAGGTCAGAATTAAAAGATCTTGAAGCAGTTTTACGTGAACAAATAAGTATGATTCAAGATTGGAAAATTTTCACCGAAGAATGCAATAAAGAAAAAAAGAAATTCTCCGATTGGTGCCAAGAAAATGGCAAAACATATAAATGGGGAACTTTATATTTTTATGAAAAATAATTTTTCGATAAACCTTTAACTCAAACCAACAGAGAAGAAAATTCCTCAATCACCGCGCTGTAGACTTTACGTTTAAACGGAATAATGAGGCCGGGAAGTTTATCAGAACCCTCCCACTTCCATTGGTCAAACTCAGCTTTTTGAGTTGGCTTTTCACCAATGTCAATTTCATCTTCAGAACCATCAAATTCCATAGCAAACCATTTTTGAGTTTGCCCGCGAAACTTACCCTTTAAGGCTGTACCCCATAAATCTTTCGGTAATTCATAATCATGCCACCCCGCAGATTCTTTTAAAATCCGCGCACTCGTAACGCCGGTTTCTTCCTCAAGCTCACGAAGCGCAGCCTCTTGAGGGCTTTCGCCTTCATCAATACCACCTTGGGGCATCTGCCAAATCAAAGCTTTCGGATCATCATGAGACTTCGAAATCCTCCGACCAATCCAAACTTTTCGTGTCTGATTGAGCAACATGATCCCCACACACGGACGCAAGGGAAGAAGAGGTTGACTAGAAGATGAAGAATTTGCAGTAAGTGAAGTCATAGATAAGGTCTTTTATTAAGTTAATTTGAACAAGCGTAACCATAAAGGAATAAAGGCATAAAACCAATAGAATATGGCCATATTACTTGTTGAATGAAATAGAGATAACAATGTTATCATACAAGGAAAAAACTGAGTTTTAGACGAGACATGAGAGAAAACAAAATCTATCTACCCGAAGAAGAAGTTCAGCCCTTTTCGGGCTGGAGGACATGGCAACTTTGGCTGTCCGGTAAAAAACGCCGCACAGTGCGGTTGCACGTGGGCAAGCTGAAGCGCATAGAGAAAAAACTTCAACTAGGTTTAATCAACGTCGAAGAAATCGGTACAAGATGAATACCTTTTTTCTTCAATGAGGCAGACCATTCAGTAAGCCTTTGTATGCTGAGCGGCAGCCCAGACATCACACCAATAGCAGATCCCTGAGTGAGAGCAATTTCTTCAAGTTTTTTCAAAGATTGATCAATGGCTTTTTTACTCATGACACGATCAAGAATAACTGATCCCTGCAAGTAATCGAGTTTAATTTCTCGAGCAACTTGATAAGAAACTTCAGGCGCTTGAGGGTGTGCATCCATAAAGGTTAGACCGCGTACTTTTAATTCATGCATGATAGGAAGCATCGCGCTTTCATGAGAACTGAATTTGCTGCCATTTAAGTTAACAATACCAACATAACCAGTCATCCGCGCCATAATCCATTTAAGCCGTTGCAAGTTAACAGTATCAGACAAACCACTTAAGAGTGTATGGGGGCCTGGGTCATTATCAGGGTAGTCAAAAGGCTCCATCGGGACTTGCAACATCAGCTCATGGCCGCTGCGACGAGCACGCTTTACCCAGCTGTTTAATTGACTGGCATAGGGGTTAAATGAAAGCGTGACCTCAGGGGGCAATTTTTCAATTGCATTATCGCTTACAGGTTGAGAAAGACCAAGGTTCGTCACCAGAATTGAAACAGTCTTAGCTCCTTTGTTTTTGAAAAACTTACCATAATTGGGGCGTGCATATACGTCTTGTGCGCGCTTACCATTATGGGCTATGCGAGGTAAGAGGCCATATTTTGATTTTTCAATTAGTTCTGTATCAGGAGCTAGAGGGAGGCCTGTATTTTTTATATCAGCTAGTTCAAGTGAGTTTGTTGGCGGTGTATCAGCTTTAAGATGTTCAATTGGTCCATCTTTTCGCTTAAGAGCAGAGTTTTCACCGCTCATAACAACGCTATTGCCTTTTACAGTCTTAAAATAACGCGGCTCTTCTACCGTAGAAACTTCTTTTTTTACAGGCTTTTTGTTTTTCTCAGCAGCGAGTGCAGCAAGCTTATCAGCCAGTTTTAATTCAGCTTTTTTACGGTCTGTGAGCTTCGCAATAGTGTAAGGCTGGCCACCTAAAGGCGCATTGATTAAACTCATAATTGTAAAAAACATGAGAAATATCAGTGCAGTAGCACAAGATGTTATATATAAAGTCTTCATAAGGCTCACCAATAATGACCT
>CAXIDO010000441.1:0-2505 GCA_964022745.1 uncultured Methyloligella sp.
CTCATCAAATTGAAAATTTGATTGTAACTGGTGTTCTGAAAGAGGGAGCTAAGCTTCCTTCTGAGCGTGAAATGGCAGATGCTATGGATGTGTCTCGCCCTAAAATTAGGGAAGCTTTACAGCGATTAGAAGAGCTGAAACTCATTATTGTAAAACATGGAGAAGGGTCTTTTGTTGCACCTATAATTGGTTCTGCGATGAATCCTGCTTTGATCAATCTGATTTCCAGAAATCAAGGTGCTTTTTATGATTATCTTGAATATCGCCGGGAGCAGGAAGCTTTTGCTGCTCGACTTGCTGCAAAGCGAGCTACCAGTTCTGATAAGGAAATAATTGCTTATTTAATGAAAGAACATGAACGTGCTCATTTGGCGGGAGAAGATAAGGCTTCTAAAAAAGCTGATATAAATTTCCACGCTGCAATTGTTGATGCTTCTCACAATACCATGATGATCCATACTATGGCTTCTATTTATGAACTTACGCATAGAGGTGTCTTTTATAACCCGGATTTTTTATTAGCGGTTGTTGGGAGTGGTGATGAGCTTATTCGTCAGCACAAAGACATTGGTAGTGCTGTTTTGGAAGGGCGAGCCGATGATGCGGGCCAAGCTGCCTGGGATCATATTGATTTCGTTGAAAAGAGCTTTAGAGAAAGTAATGAGAATTTGAGGCGAGAATTTTTGTCACAAAAAAGATTGGCTGTTATTTCTAAATTTTAGTTTTTTAATTTTTAGCCCAATTCATAGAAAATGAATTGGGCTTACTTTTTTATAGCTTATTTTATTGTGGCCTTAGCGCGCAAAATTCTTTTGTAAGCGCTTTCAATTTTTCCAGGTGCGATTTTTCCATCATCAATTGCTTTTGATATGAGGGCAATTGTTTTTGCCGGGAGGTTGGCATCTGGTTTTCTTGAATTTGAAATCATTAGAATATCTACACCTGCGTTAACCGCTCTAATAATTGTATTTTTGTAACTATAATTTTTGGCAATTGCTCCCATCTGCAAATCATCTGAAATCACCAACCCGGAATAGTTCAATTTTTTTCTTAGTAGCCCGGAAATAGCTGGTTTTGAAATTGAAACTGGGACGCCATCACTTGCAATACGTTTATGAATGAGGTGACCGGGCATAATTGCTGGAGCATCGCCAGATTTTATGAGTTGGTTAAATGGATCTAACTCTTTGTTTTTCCATGTGCTTGAGATGTTCACGAAACCTTCGTGACTATCTCCGATGCTTGAACCATGACCAGGAAAATGTTTTAGAACTGTTATGATGCCGGCTTCTTTATGGGCTTTAACAAAGGCCCTAGCAAACTCGGTTACTTGTTTAGGGTCTGCGCTGTAGGCTCTGTTCCATTTTGCAATTACTGGATTTCTTGGGTTGATGAGTAAGTCAACAACAGGGCCTAAATTCATATTAAATCCAGCGCTTTTGCTAATAGAGGCCAGTTTTTTATATGTAGATTTAGCTTGCGCTGGGGACTGTTTTTTTGCAACAGATCTGGCTGAGGGAATTGAAGGGTAACCGAGTTTTCTCCCCAATCTTTGCACAGAGCCGCCTTCCATATCCAGGGCTATGAATAGCTTGTTGCTTCCGGCAGCGTTCTTGAATAAAGAGGTGAGTTGCTTTACGGAAGATTTGCTTTTGAAATTATATCCTAGAAAAACAACAGAGCCCACTTGGCCTTTTTTGATTTGATTCGCTAGTCTTTTGGCACTTGCACCATTTGCACTGCCGCCCTGGAAGCCCATCATCAACATTTGACCGATCATTTGATTGCGATCAGCTGCAGTAGCATTGGTTGCAAAGAGACTAAAAGAAAAGAAAAAGACTAAAATGATTTTGCTTATGGATTTCACGGGCTTGGTCCCTATCAATATATTTGAATGTAATTTATTTCGCTAATTCATCTGCCAGGCGGGAGATGGTTTTTTGATAAACTCGGGCTTTGTTCCATTTAGCGATAACTTCGTAATTGTGAGATCCAGGTTTCCAGCCCTCTTCGCTTTTCCAGCCATTGCCTTTGAACCATGCTGCTGTCGAGGCTAGAACATCTGGGACCGAGCGATAGAGATCAATTTTATTATTGCCATCAAAGTCAATGGCATAGTCTACAAAGCGGGTTGCGAGGAACTGAGTTTGGCCAATTTCACCAGCCCAAGCTCCGCGCATTTGTTTTCGTGTTAAATGTCCATCATTGACAATTTTTATAGCAGCAATGAGTTCTGCTGTGAAAAAAGCAGACCGACGGCAATCATATGAAAGGGTTGCTAGTGAACTCATAATATCTTTTTTGCCCATGAAGGTGCCAAAGGCTGTTTCTAAACCCCAAATTGAGGTAAGAAGTGGGGCTGGAACGCCATATTTTTTTTCAACACGTTTAAACGTTTTAGCGTAACGTTTCATTTTTTTGCGGCCAATGCGAACCATGCCTTTGGTGCGGCGCTTGTAAAAAACGTCAAAGCTTTGTTTGAATGATTTTTGACTACGATCTAAG
>CAXIDO010000442.1:0-2494 GCA_964022745.1 uncultured Methyloligella sp.
CTTAAGCGAAGCCCTCTCTACAAAAGCCGAGCGGAATATAAAAGTCATCTCACCCAAGCGGGGCTCAAAAGCCGAGTTAATGAGCCATGCCCATAAGAACGCAAAAGAAGCCTTAGCCAGAAAACTCGCCGAAGGCTCCGCCCAAAGCAGACATCTGGAATCTCTGAAAAACTTATTCACGCTAGAAGAGCGACCAAGACGAATTGAAGTCTATGACAACAGCCACATTCAAGGGTCAAGTCCCATTGGCGCCATGATTGTCTCCGGCCCCGAAGGCTTGATCAAAAATCAATATAGAAAATTCAACTTTAAACCAGAAGAAATCAGCGGCGGTGATGATTTTGAGATGATGCGCATCATGCTCCGCAGACGCTTAAAAGCACTTGTAAAAGATCATGGCACAAAGAAATATAACAACGAAGACAAAACGGACACTTCAACAGACCAAACTCCCCCGCCAGATGAAATTCCACACTGGCCAGATATTCTCTTAATCGATGGCGGCAAAGGGCAACTTTCAGCCGTAATGGAAATCATCAAAGAATTAGACTTGAATGATATTAAGGTCGTTGCCATTTCAAAAGGGCCAGATAGAAATGCAGGACGTGAACAATTTCATATCAAGGATCAACCTTCATTCACAATGGAATTGAAAGACCCAACCCTTTATTATTTGCAAAGACTACGTGATGAAGCCCACCGATTTGCCATCGGCACACATAGAACAAGACGAAAAAAACAAATGGGAACAAACCCACTTGATGAAATCCCAGGTATTGGCCCTGGCCGGAAAAAGGCCCTACTCTCTCATTTTGGCTCAGCAAAAGCTGTTAGTCGAGCCGGGCTAAAAGATTTAAAAGCGGTTGATGGCATAAGTGCACAAATGGCTGAAACAATTTACGATCATTTTCATGAATAATTAAGACCAATTCCATGCATAAATGAAGACAAAACCACTGTATAAGAGCATTTTAAGTCACGAAATTAACCCTGTACCAAAGGGACGCACTATCAAACCATTGACTGATCAGGCCCCGCATGGTTTTTAAAGATTATGGAACACTCATTGCAAAACAATAAAGACAAAAGAAACAAAAGGGTTTGGAATTTACCAAACATCCTAACCTACGGCCGGATTGTTGCAGTCCCGGCCTTTGTTGCCTGTTTTTACTTCACGGGAGATGTCCCAAGAGCAATCGCTCTTGGCCTGTTTATCGCTGCCAGCGTAACTGATTTTCTAGATGGTTACTTAGCCAGAGCCTGGTCACAACAATCAAAGCTTGGCCAAATGCTAGACCCGATTGCAGATAAGTTATTAGTCGGCGCGGCTCTCATCATGCTTGTCTATGACAGAACAATCTACGATCTGTCCGTCGTTGCAGCTGTCATCATTCTAAGTCGAGAAATTCTGGTATCCGGCTTAAGAGAGTTTCTAGGTCAATTATCAGTCAGCGTTCCTGTCACACAAATTGCAAAATTCAAAACAGCAGCTCAACTATGTGCATTAGGTTTCTTAATCATGGCACCACTTGTTGGCAATATGTTCGGCCAGGATGGCTCAATCATTTTAGTCTTGGGAGATAGCTTACTATGGTGCGCCGCCATTTTAACAATCTATACAGGCTTTGACTATTTACGTGTTGGTATAAAATACCTCATTGAAGAAGACATGAAAGATTAAACGACGGTTGCTATTTTCGGATACTTTGTGCCGGTTGCTAGTGGGCAACTGAAGGCACATTAAAAAAGCATCTGAAGCCACACTAAAAAGAGCAACCTGAAGGAGTATCTAAATAGAATGAAAATTTTATATTTTGCGTGGGTCCGAGAAAAAATTGGGAAATCACAAGAAGACCTTGATGTTCCAAATTCTGTAAACACCGTCGCTGATTTAATTACATGGCTAGAGTCCAAAGGACCTGAATATCAAGCTGCCTTTGAAAATAAAGAAACCATTAACTCAGCCATTAATCAAACGCACGTTGACCATCAAACACCGCTTAACAACGCCAGTGAAATTGCCTTTTTCCCACCTGTAACAGGCGGCTAAAGGAGCATAAAAAATGACCATCCGCATCCAAACAGAAGATTTCGACATAACAAAAGAAATCAATGCGCTAAAAGAAGAGCGCAGCAAACAGGGCAAACAAGATGTCGGTGCCATTGTCACGTTCACAGGTACAGTCAGAGACATGGCCAAAAAAGATAAGGCCAGCAAAACGCCGATCAGCTCAATGAACCTCGAACACTACCCCGGCATGACCGAAAAAGAACTTGAGCAGATCGCAGAAGAAGCCAATAAAAGATGGCCACTCTTAGGTACAACCATCATTCACCGCATCGGAGAGTTAGCGCCTGGCGATAATATAGTTCTCGTCATCACCCTCTCCTCCCATAGACACGCCGCCTTCGAAGCAGCTGATTTCCTTATGGACTTCCTAAAAAGCAAAGCCCCTTTCTGGAAAAAAGAACAACCTCTCGAAGGTGACGCAAA
>CAXIDO010000443.1:0-2493 GCA_964022745.1 uncultured Methyloligella sp.
CTGAACATATGGGGGCCCTTTTTAAAGCCCTCTGTGTCACCAGTCCCTCACTTGATGTTCCCGCCCCATTTGATCAGAAGGTAGTCTCGTAAAATGTCACGTCGAAGAATAGAAGCTGATGCACTTAGCATTCAAGGTATTTCACATGGTTTTTTTACCAAACTCGGCGGTGTTTCTGAAGGTGTCTATTCTTCATTAAACTGTGGGTTTGGCTCAAAAGATGAAGCTTCTAATGTTTCACAAAACCGGTCTATCGTTACTGAGATACTTGGTTTGCCTGGGGCTCGCATAAGCACTCCTTATCAAAAACATAGCTCTGATGTGGTGATCACTGATGAGGGCTGGTGTACCAAAGACGCACCTGAGGCTGATGCAGTTGTGACGAATTCACCAAATGTAGTTATTGGCATTTTAACAGCTGATAGTGCGCCCGTGCTCTTTGTTGACAATGTGAATAAGGTTGTCGCGGCTGCTCATGCGGGGTGGCGCGGTGCCGTTGGTGGTATTTTAGAAAATACGATTGAAAGCATGCGCTCTTTAGGGGCGCAGCGGCGGCATATTACAGCGGTTGTCGGCCCTTGTATTGGGCAAGATAATTATGAAGTTGGACCGGAATTTCATGAGCAATTTCGCTCTGTTGACGCTGATTATGATGTTTTTTTCAAGCATCATGAGGAAACCCAAAACCCTCATTTCAATTTGAGCGGGTTTGCTGTTTCTCGTCTTGAGAAAATTGGCATTCAAAAAGCACTTTCACTCCCCTTTTGCACTTATGAAAATACGACTCAATTCTTCAGTTATCGCCGGAATACACATAAGAGTGTGGCAGATTATGGGCGGCAGATCTCTGCAATTGTCATAAACTAGTGTATTTTTGTCGCATTTTTCCCATATTTCATCAGCTTTCGTCCATAACACCCACCTAAATTGCCTCTTTGACTAGACGACCATTTCCACAATGGGTAATGATATGATTCTACTAGGGTGCCGGTGTGTGTCCTTGTTGTAATGCGTATTTTGTTGTCACCGGTCAATACAGAAGTCTGATTAACAGGCAGACTCTGATTTGAGGGGTTAAAAGGTGACAGATATGTGCACTTCATTTTCGTGTTTCTTTTTGAGAATGGCGCGTTTCTCTATAAATTTCATATCATTAAAATCTCTTGTTAGATTAAAATCTGGCGTGCAGTTTCTTTTGTTGGGTCTCTTGATTGGGACGCTTTCCGGCTGTGGGGCATCATCGAATTTAGCTTCAAATTTTGGGCTAAAAACGGAGCAAGACAGCAAAAAAGCGCAACTTCCATCTAAATTGAGAACGGTTGGCTTTGCACCGCTGGTTGGAGTTCCGGCACCTGTTTCGACAAAAATGCTTGCTGCACTAAAAGCAAAGACAAGAGCGAAAAATATACCTGTCACAGAAGAAATTGCTACAGCTGGCTATCTAGTTCGTGGTTATTTGGTTGCCTCGCCTCATAGTAAGGGGGGCAAGCTTTCTTACATCTGGGATATCAATGACAAGAAGGGTGTTCGTATTCACCGCGTCCTTGGCAATGAAATCTTACAAGGTGGCAAAACTTCAAATGGCTGGGCTCTTGTGAATGACCAAGTCATTAACAAAGTTGCGGATGCATCTAGCGGTAAATTAGCAAACTGGTTCTCCAGTGCTCGCAATCGTGTTCCGGCTCAAAAACAAAGCCCGCAAAATGGCGCACCGAAACGTATCAACCAAATTGCGAAACTTGACCAGGGCTCGCGAGATGGAACGCCTGGTGACCCTATTATCACAGGTGCCGTCAGCAAAGCGCCTCGGGGATTGTTAACGCAAGTGAAGCCTGTTGTTGGCGCGCCTGGTGATGGACGTATATCTTTAACAAATGCGCTACGCCGTGAATTATCTAAAAATGGCATTGCTCTTTCAAATCGCAAAGTTGCTGGTTCTTACACTGTGCAAGGATCTGTAAACCTAAACAAAGTTTCTGGTAAGTCTGAAAAAGTGAACATTGTTTGGAAGGTTTATGATGCGACCGGCAACCGAGTTGGAACAGTTTCTCAAAATAATGTAATCCCTACAGGTTCGTTAAATGGGGCTTGGGGACCGACTGCTGTAGCTGCTGCTTCTGCTGCGGCTAAAGGTATTGTCAAACTGTTACCGGCTAAAAAATAAAGATTAGCCAGCCTTAAGAAATTATTTTACCGCAAATATAAGCTTTGAGATTAAAATTAATGCGGTAAATCGGACTAATTGGGCCTAGAGTTGTTTACAGCTCTAGGCTCTCTTGTTATGAAGCTTCTCATAAAACCTTGGAAGTTTATAAAAGTGTCATAATTCATTAGTTTACAAATAAGAATTAGGCACATGCTGCGGAGATATCTCTCATGAAATTGGTTGCTGGCAATAGTAATCACCAACTAGCAGAAGCTGTGGGTGCCTATTTGAACCTTCCTCTTACCAAATGCGTTGTTAAACGTTTTGCTGACATGGAAATCTTTGTT
>CAXIDO010000444.1:0-2466 GCA_964022745.1 uncultured Methyloligella sp.
TTTTCGATCGCGGTGGCTACATCTATCATGGTCGAGTTAAGGCCCTGGCGGACGCTGCGCGTGAAAAAGGCTTGAAGTTTTAATATTTAAAAACAAGGCTTCTTTGATTTTTTGAAGCCTTTGGTTTTTGTTTTTTGAGAGGACTTAACACGTGGCACGTAACCCAAAAGACCGGGAAGAAAAAGACAGTGAGTTTGTTGACAAACTCGTTCACATCAATCGCGTCGCTAAAGTTGTAAAAGGCGGTCGTCGTTTTGGTTTTGCAGCACTTGTTGTTGTTGGAGACCAGAAGGGCCGCGTTGGGTTTGGTCACGGTAAAGCTCGTGAAGTACCTGAAGCGATCCGTAAAGCGACTGAACAAGCTAAGCGTCAACTGATTAAAGTTCCGCTACGTGAAGGCAGAACTTTGCATCATGATGTTAAAGGTCGCCACGGTGCTGGTAAAGTTTTACTACGTGCAGCCCCTCCAGGTACTGGTATCATTGCTGGTGGTCCGATGCGTGCGGTTTTTGAAACTCTTGGTGTGCAAGACGTTGTTGCTAAATCTCAAGGTAGCTCAAACCCATACAACATGGTTCGGGCAACATTTGATGCTTTGAAAGCTGAAGACAGCCCTCGCGGTGTTGCAGCACGGCGCGGCAAAAAGGTGAGTGATATTGTTGCTCGTCGCCGTGATGGTGCTGGTGATAATCAATTGCAAGCTGACGTTTAATTTAGGAATTTTGTTGAGATGGCTAAATCTGGAAAAACAATTACGGTTGAGCAAACAGGCAGCCGTATTCGCCAAAATGAAAAACAGCGTGCTACTTTGACTGGTCTTGGCCTTACGAAGATGCATCAAAAACGCACTTTAGAAGATACACCTTCAGTACGTGGTATGATCGATAGTGTGGCTCATTTGGTTACTGTTGTTGAAGACTAAGCCTGCTTGCAGGCTTTTATCAGTTGGCTTTCCTTAGTGAAAGTCAGCGGTATTAATTTTGAACGCGCCGGTTGCTTGTAGGCAACCTGAAGACGCAACTAAAACGCGCCGGATGCTCCAAAGGGTATTTGAAGGCGCATTAATCAGCGCCGGTTGCTTGTGAGCAACCTGAAGGCGCATTTAAAAAGAGAAAGCATAAAGGGTATCTTTCATGCGCTTAAATGAATTAAGAGATAATCCAGGAGCCACTAAAGAGCGCAAGCGCGTTGGTCGTGGTATTGGTTCTGGTAAGGGTAAAACCGGTGGGCGTGGTGTAAAGGGACAAAAATCACGTTCTGGTGTTGCGATTAAAGGTTTTGAGGGTGGTCAACAGCCTATTCACCGCCGCTTACCGAAACGCGGGTTTAACAACATCTTTGCTAAAAACTTCAATGAAGTGAATATTGGTCGTTTGCAAAAGGCGATTGATGAGAAAAAGCTTAAAGATGGTGACACAATTACTGTTGAAGCGCTTGTTGAAGCTGGCATTGTTCGCCGCGTTTTAGACGGTGTTCGCATTCTTGGTGATGGTGAGCTAAAAGCTAAGCTGGTTATTAAAGCGGCTGGTGCGTCTAAATCTGCAATTGCTGCGATTGAAAAAGCTGGTGGTTCAGTAGAAATTCTTGAAGCTAAGCCAGCTGTAGAAGAAAAAAAATAAGTTAGAAGTTGAATAGAATCATTCGTTAATTCGTCTTTGATTTTTTAGCTAACTGAGTTTTTATGGCTTAAGTCTTTATTGGACTTAGAGGCCTTAAAAATAGGGGCCTTTATAAAAAGACATAAAGCCCCATATTGGTTTATTAGAGATACAAGACAAATTGACTTATAGGGATTAAAATAATGGTTTCAGCTGCCGAACAGTTAGCCGCTAATTTAAATTGTTCTGCCATTGGTAAAGCAGAAGAACTTAAGAAACGAATTTGGTTCACGTTAGGCGCTTTGTTGGTGTATCGCCTTGGAACCTATATTCCTATTCCTGGTATTGATCTTGATCAGTTGCGTAATGTTTTCCAAGGAAATGGGACAACTGGCGGCACTATTCTTGATCAGTTGAATTTATTCGCTGGTGGTGCGATTTCGCGTATGGCGATTTTTGCGCTGAACATCATGCCTTATATCTCTGCCTCTATTATTATTCAGCTTCTGACAACGGTTTCGCCACATCTTGAGCAATTAAAGAAAGAAGGCGAGCAGGGCCGTAAACAAATTAACCAATATACGCGGTATGGTACTGTTATTTTGGCGACTATTCAGGCGTATGGCATTGCTGTTGGCTTAGAAGGGTCTACTAATAATGTTGTGCTTGATCCAGGATTGTTCTTTAGAGCGTCTACAGTGATTACTTTAGTTGGTGGTACCGTTTTCTTGATGTGGCTTGGTGAACAAATCACGGCTCGTGGTATTGGTAATGGTATTTCATTGATTATCTTTGCGGGTATTGTTGCTGAATTGCCTGGAGCGCTTGCAAGTGCTTTTGAACTATCTCGCCGTGGTACACTTTCTGT
>CAXIDO010000445.1:0-2461 GCA_964022745.1 uncultured Methyloligella sp.
AAAAATTTTACGAACCACCTTTTCAGTTGAAAGCACCTTTACTTCAACCTCAAGAGCACCATTGATGTCATAAGTAAAACGAACATCAACTCCCTCTTTACCAGCTGGAGCCGCAGGCACCTCAACCTTTAAATCTCCCAATAAAATATTATCTTCAGGGCGCATATTTTCCCCTTGATAAATATCCAAATTAATTTGCGTTTGCTTATCTCGTATGGTGAAGAACTGTTGACTTTCACTAATCGGCACAACAGCATTTCGCTCAATAATCGGTACAATCACCAGATTATCATAATTGTCATCAACCACAGCAGATGTCCCTAATGTGTAAGGACAAACATCTGTCATAACCACATCTTCAAGCTCCGCGTTACGGGTCTTAAGACCAGTTTGAACAGCAGCACCCAGCGCCACAATTTCATCAGGATTTAAATGAGACAGCGGTAATTTTTGAAACAAACGCCCAACCATCCGGCGGATCATAGGCATACGCGACGCCCCGCCAACCATCACTACATTGTCGATATTTTCAGGCCGCAAAGTCGCATCATTAATCGCTCGCTCCATAGGCACCCGCAAGCGGCGGCGCAATGAGCTTGTCAGTTCCTCAAACCGGTCCCTGCTAAAAGAACCTTCCAATTTCACATCAGAAATTTGAGCTAAATAAGTCGCCTCTTCTCGAGCCGATAGATCTTTTTTAACAAGTTCAGCCAATCGTATTAATTTGTTTTTATCAGAAGCGGATAATTGCTCTAAATCCATCTTGTGATCGGAAGCTAAAGTCTCAAGCAATAAGTCCCTAAAATCATTGCCGCCAAGGAAATTGTCTCCTGCCGTCGCCCGCACTTCCATGACATTGTCATACTTATCCAAAATGGAGACATCAAAGGTTCCGCCGCCAAGGTCAAAAATAAGAAACTGGCTTTCATCAACTTCGTTGAGCCCATAAGCCAATGCAGCAGCTGTTGGCTCATTAATCAAACTATCAACCTTAAGGCCAGCAAGCTTGCCAGCATCAATCGTTGCTTTGCGTTGGATGTCATTAAAATAAGCCGGAACAGAAATAATCGCACCCGTTACATCTTCACCAAGATGCTGCTCAGCATCGGCTTTTAAAGAGCGGAGTACAAAAGCCGACAGTTCTTCCGGCCGAAATTGATAGGAGTGAGTTCCATCAGCTAATTTAACAACAGTTTCACTGCCCATGGTTCGTTTAAAATCGCCAATGGTGAGATGGGGATGGGTAATAAGGCGCTCTTTTGCAGCCTCACCAATGAGGATATCCCCTTGATCATCCACGCCTACAACAGACGGTGTCAAAAAGGATTTGAGCGCATTAGGAATTAATTTGGGGCCATCATCGCTCCAATAAGAAACTAAAGAATTTGTAGTTCCTAAATCGATACCAACAATAGCCATTAAACCCTCTTACCCTCTAAATCATCAATAAAAAACTCTAATCTAGTTAAAACGAAGCCGCAAACTCAAACAAGAATTCACGGCTCCAATACTTATTCATATAATCGCTACAAAAGGCTAGAGCATGTCATATAAAATAGAAATCAATAACAATGCTACATAAAACACCTTTCAGAAGAAGGGAGTGCTCTTCTCCAGAGCACGGACATGGCAGCAAAAGCTGTCCGGCGCAAGCGCCGTCCCATCTGAGGGCCTGCCGTTTTTCGCGGCAGAATAGCCCTTGAGATAAAAATAAAGCGTTTCCTTAAATCCAATAAAAAACGAAACGCTCTAACCTTCAACTATAGCGGAATATTGTCGTGTTTTTTCCATGGGTTCTCAACTTGCTTATTTTTAAGCATATTGAGCGCACGGCTAACCCGGCGCCGTGTATTACGCGGTAGAATAACTTCATCAATATACCCACGTTCAGCTGCCACAAATGGCGAACAGAACCGGTCTTCATAATTCTTGGTGTGCTCAGCGATCTTTTCTGGATTATCAAGATCTTTCCGGTGGATAATTTCTACAGCACCCTTCGCACCCATCACAGCAATTTCAGCCGTTGGCCAGGCATAGTTCATATCGCCGCGAATATGCTTAGAACTCATCACATCATACGCACCGCCATAAGCCTTACGCGTAATCACAGTAATTTTCGGAACAGTTGCTTCAGCATATGCAAATAAGAGTTTCGCACCATGTTTGATCAACCCACCATATTCTTGCGCTGTTCCTGGCAAAAAGCCTGGAACATCAACAAACGTAACCAATGGAATGTTAAAGCAATCACAAAAACGAACAAAACGCCCAGCTTTACGAGATGCATCACTATCCAAAACACCAGCAAGAACCATTGGTTGGTTCGCAACAATACCTACAGTTTGCCCCTCAACACGACCAAAGCCACAAATGATGTTCCCGGCAAATTTTTCTTGAATTTCAAAAAAATCACCTTCATCAACAACCTTAGTAATAAGCTCATGCATATCATACGGCTGGT
>CAXIDO010000446.1:0-2453 GCA_964022745.1 uncultured Methyloligella sp.
CTGTGAAGCTGATTGTTAGAATTGCGATTGCGCTTACGATCATTGTTTTTAAAGTTGTCATTTTAAATCTCCGATTTTGACGTTCAGTTTATCTGTGCTCGCTCTCTTCTCGCGCTTCAGATGCCCACAAAGCATCCGCGCTAAACTCCGCTCAGACTGAACTTGTTTCTCTGTTTAAATTTTTATCTCGTTTGCGCTTTGCTTTATTGCCCCGCGCTGTTGATGATTTGAATTTAGGAGATTGGAGGAATAATAGATGTGTGAATTATCACAAAACGAAATTCGTTTTGTTTTTTATCTCTCACGGGCAATGGCTTTTTTATACTTCAGATGACAAACTACACTGTCGCTGCACCATGTCCTGACGCCGAAGTGGCGTCACTCCTTCTTCGTATTTCATAATCTGATTTAATTTTGTTTGTTTTTTCAGATCGAAAAGAGCTGAGTTCTTTCTTCTAATAAGGCGATAAGAGCTTTTCTGTATCAGTTTTTAACTTGTCTATTTGATTTTTGTTGCCCTAGTGCTATTAAAAGGCGAAGCGAATAATTAAAAAGCTTGGGGGGCTGACATGCCAGTTAAACTCTTATTTTTTGCCGGTAGTAAACGCGGTGCATCTTTAAACAAACGATTAGCGAAAGCTGCCTCAATAAAGGCGGCTGAATTTGATGCTGAAGTTACGTTTATTGACCTTAAAGATTTTGACATGCCTATTTATTGTGGTGATCTTGAGAAAGAAACAGGTATACCAGACGCAGCTCTTCGTTTGGCTGAGCTTGCCAAAGCTCATGATGGTATTTTCATCGCTTCGCCAGAGTATAACTCGTCAATTTCACCTCTTTTAAAGAATACGCTTGATTGGGTGTCTCATATAAGGACTGACGAAACACCTCCTCGTACGCCCTGGCAAGAGGCAAAGGTTTTTGCCATTGGTGGTACCAGCATGGGGCTTATGGGTGGTTTGCGCGGTATTCAACTGCTTTCAGCTCTTTTGATAAATGGCTATCAGGTTAACGTGCTGCCGCAGACCGTTGCCGTTGGTAAAGGCCATGAAGTTTTAGGTGAGGATGGATCTGTATCAAACCCACAATCTGAAGCCATGCTCAGTGGTGCGATGAAAGCATTTGTTGAAACAGCCACTAAACTGAAATCTGCTTAACGAAAATAAACACGAAGTGAACTGAAATTTCATATGAATAATCGATTAATTGTAGCTCTTGATTTTCCAACCATTGAAGAAGCGCGTGAGTGCGTTAAAGAAATTGGGCCAGCTTGCCGGTTTTATAAAATTGGTCTCGAACTTTTGTTCGCTGGTGGGCAAGACCTTGTTCAAGAATTGCTTCATAAGGGACATCAAGTCTTTGTTGACGCCAAACTTCTTGATATCGGCGCAACCGTTCAAAAATCGACGGCCAATATTGCCCTAATGGGCGCTGACTTTCTAACGCTTCATGTTAGCGATAGCAAAACTCTTAAAGCTGCCATTAAAGGGCGCGGGGATAGCTCTCTTAAATTACTCGGTGTAACAGTTTTAACTAACCTCGAGCAGGCTGATTTGATTGAGCAAGGAATTGAGGGGCGCTCTCCTAAAGACCTTGTTTTGCACCGCGCTAAGCTTGCTTTTGATGCCGGGCTGGATGGGGTTATTGCCTCGGCTCAGGAAGCTGCTGCTATTCGTGAACTTGTTGGACCTGACTTCCTAATCGTTACTCCGGGCATTCGTCCAAGCGGGGCAGAGGTTGGTGATCAAGCCCGGGTTACCACACCCAAAGATGCGATTAGTTTTGGTGCAGACTACATTGTTGTTGGTCGCCCAATTACTAAAGCCGAAGTCCCGCAAGAAGCTGCCCAAGCTATACAGGATGAGATGGAGGGATAAGCTCTTTTTCTCTCTCACGGCTATTCTATGAGCTGAAGCTCATAGGCCTCCGAGGGGCGGTGCTTTTTACTTGTGCTTCAGTTGCCCACTATGCAACCGCACTAACACCGGGCTTAGCTGTCGCTACGTCATCTTCTGACGCCGAAAACGCGTCGCTCCTTCTTAGTATGGATGGGTTGGATTTTTTGGCTTTGAGCTAATTACAGGCCTGCGGATATAAAAAGAAAAGATGCCGCGACTTGGTTTGGTTGCGGGTGGTTCTAAGTAGGGCTATAATGAAGCCTTTGTTTCTATCGCTGTCATTCGGCAGCCAATAAATTCATGGAATGATATGGATCCACTAACTCAAGGTGTGCTGGGTGCCGCATTGCCACAATCGACATTGGGGAAATCGACTAAACGCTCCCTTCATCGTAAATATCCTGTATTACTTGCTGGCCTATTCGGAATGGTTGGTGGTATGGCTGCGGACCTCGATGTCTTGATTTTTTCAAAAACAGATCCGCTACTTTTTCTTACATACCATCGACAATTTACACATTCTCTCATTTTTATACCTTTTGGCGGTTTCATAGT
>CAXIDO010000447.1:0-2450 GCA_964022745.1 uncultured Methyloligella sp.
CAATCGCACGTCAAGTTCAAGAAATTC
This sequence comes from uncultured Methyloligella sp., assembly GCA_964022745.1. Classification (GTDB taxonomy): domain Bacteria; phylum Pseudomonadota; class Alphaproteobacteria; order Rhizobiales; family HXMU1428-3; genus HXMU1428-3. Next base: position 28 of record CAXIDO010000447.1, read on the forward strand.
TTCAAAAATACAAATCATTGCAAGATATCATTGCGATTTTGGGTATGGACGAACTTTCAGAAGAAGATAAACTTGTTGTGGCACGTGCTCGTAAGATTGAGCGCTTCCTTTCACAACCGTTTGACGTGGCTGAAGTCTTCACAGGCTCACCAGGTGTTCAGGTTCCGTTGAAAGACACAATTGAAGGCTTTAAAGGTCTTGTAGAAGGTGACTATGATCACCTGCCAGAACAAGCTTTCTATCTTGTTGGTTCAATCGACGAAGCTGTTAAAAAGGCTGAAAAACTAGCTGCTGAAGCTGCTTAACTTTTAAAATGAGGTAAAGCCATATGGCTGATACATTTAAATTCGAGCTAGTATCTCCAGAGCGTCTCCTTGTTTCACAAGATGTGAAATCAGTGCGTGTTCCTGGTGATGAAGGGGATTACCTCGTTTTGCCTGATCACTCACCATTAATGTCGACCTTGCGTCCAGGCATTTTGGTTGTAGATAGTGAAGAAGGTGAAAAGAGTTACTTCGTTAAAGGTGGCTTTGCTGACACCGGCTCAAACAGCCTAACGATCTTGGCTGAGTTAGCTGTGACATTAGATGATATGTCTTCTGATGACAAAGCGGCTCAAATCGCTGAAGCAAAAGCAACAGCAGATGAAACAACAGACGACCTGCTCATCCGTCATTGCAATGAAACAGTTGCTTGCCTTGAAGGCGCTGCTCACTAAGCTCCAAGCTAAGAAGCATTTAATACAAAAAGCCCGCTCAGTGATGAGCGGGCTTTTTTTTTTAACTTTATCTCTCCATAAATTTTGTTACTCCATTTTTCAAAAACGTAGCCGGTAGAATGCTACGATTTAATCGTTTACGGGTAATCTTGCTTTTTCGAGCATGGTGCTTCGTAAATTTATGTAGGTCTGAACTGGTTAAAAGGTGCACTTCATCATCTAGTAATTCTTTAATTGCAAGGTTCTTTGTCATATCTCTCTTTCTTTCAAATACAATTATCATCGTCTATGTAATAGATGTGGGGAGAGATAAGGAACAATACCAATAGAATATCTCTGATAGTTAGATAGATATTATCTATCAAAAAAGTAATATTTTGCAATTACATCTATTAGATGGCAATCTAACCTGAATGACTTTGGAGTAAGAAATGACAACCCTGCGTCAGTTAGAATATTTAATTGCTATTGATGAGTTGCGTCATTTTCATAAAGCCGCGCACAGAGTAGGTGTCACGCAACCAACCTTAAGTGCGCAGATAAAAGCACTTGAAAATAACTTAGGTGTATTGCTCGTTGAGAGAAGCCGGACATCTGTGTTTTTAACTGAAGCAGGTGAGCGGGTTTTAATTCTTGCAAAAAGAATTATGAATGACGTTCAGGAAATCCATGAGACTGCAGATACAATCTCTCGTGAATTTGCAGGTACAATCAGATTAGGTGTCTCACCAACAATTGGTCCCTATCTATTGCCCCACGTTATTCCAGGGTTACATAAAGCTTATAAAGATTTAAAACTTTACGTCCGAGAAGTTATACCAGCCTATATGCCAAATGATTTAGTGGATGGAAAATACGACATTCTCCTAACAACAACGCCGGTGTTAGGCTCTGGCATTCATTCTTTGCCATTGTTTCGAGAACCTCTTTATCTTGCAGTTCCAGCTGACACAGAGTTAGCTAGGGCCGAAAAAATTGAGCGAAAACATCTAAAAGGACAATCTATTCTAACTTTGGAAACAGGGCATCAGCTTCATCAACAAGTCGTTTCCATTTGCGAAGAGTTTGGTGCAAAATTGCTCAGCGATTATGAAGGCACAAGCCTGGATACCATTCGTCAAATGGTTGGAATGGGAATGGGCTTATCCATCCTGCCAGGACTTTACGTAAACTCTGAATTAAGGAAAGATAAGACCGTGGTCGTTCGTGAGTTAAAGAGCCGCAAATTATATCGAACAGTTGGCCTAGCATGGCGGGAAAACACATTAAAAACAGCAGAATATGAAATATTAGCAAAGTTTAAGAGAACTGCTATCAAACAAAAATTTCCTGATTTTATGATCATTTAATTTTTCAATCTGGGGAGTACATTATTTCTGAAGATGTTTTGAACCGAGCTAGTATCAACGGCGTCATACAAATAAGAATAATCTGAGATGATATAAGTAGCTAGCTACAAAAAAGAGAAAAAAATGTGGTACTGGAACGACAGAAACTTTGAAGGACTGCTGAAGATAGCCGAGCGTCTCGATGAGGATAAGCGCACGAAAAAATTAGCAGATTACTGCCGCTTGCGCGAACAAGGGTTACGTAAACCAGCATTTGAAGCGCTAGATAAATTCTTAGAAGAAAGCGTTGTCTGGGATGTCAAAACCTCTAGGGAAATTATCGACTTAATTTTTCAAATTCAATTTTGCGCGCCAGA
>CAXIDO010000448.1:0-2441 GCA_964022745.1 uncultured Methyloligella sp.
ATTGTCTTCAATCAATGCCTTGCCTCTAAGTCTGTTAATGCTCGCTGAGTGAGGAATAATTTAATGGACTTAGTCTGACCGACATTCCGCACCTTTTTCAGGATTCAAATTATTTTTACTTCAGATCCAGTTAGGACAATCCATTGATGCATCCGGTCTTGCCGATAAAATTGTTCTCGCCAAAAATCAGGATCGCCAAACCTGCTGCAGCAACAGCACGGCATACTCCTGATTAGGGCTAAACCAATTTATACACCCGACAAACTTCCGGTCCAAATAACCGGAGGATCTTTTCTTTTTCTTTATTCAACCCAGTAAGGCAGCTATCCTGCCCCGGTATGTGAACCCGATGGATACCACTCATTTTCTGAAATATCCATCGTAATGTAGGCTTCTTTGTTGGCTTTCCAATCTGACTTAGTATGCTTTCCTGCTGCACCTCCAGTTCTTTTCTTACCTGATATTGTCCTGCGTTATATACCATAAGACACAAGGTCATCACCATCATCAGCGCATCTATTCTCTCCGGCTTTTTCAAAAAAACACCGCTGAGATGAAACAGCGGATCTTTGATAAAACGAAAGCCACGCTCAACACCTTGCTGCTCTTTATAGGTTGATAGCATGTTAGCTTCATCCATGTCTGGGTTGTTCAGATCATTGGTTGCTAATATAAAACGACCCAGTTTATTTCGCTGTGGGCGGATTTTATCCAGACATGCTTCAAATTCCGCCTCCAATTTATAGTGAGAGAAAACTTGTTCATCGGTACTTTTGGGCCTACCGCGCCCTTTATATTTAAGTACCTCTGTGATTTGATAATTCATCCGGTGATACGACAATTTATTTTCAAATGTTTTGGCTGTTCGTAAGGCATCCTGCTCACAGCCAAATGCTTGCCTAGAGAGTTGGGCGGCTGATTTTTCAGCTTTCTTCAGGGCGTTATCAATGCGTTTTTCCAGCGTGATGCTTTCCCGTTTTTCGGCCTGCGCTGAATGAACCAGCAGCCAGTGTTGCTTCAATCCACGGTCATTTTGGCCAATTAATACGCCTTTATAGCCGTCCTGCAAGTCTTGCCAGACATACGTTTTTTCATCGGCCTGCACCAGTTGCTTAACCAGCGTCAGATTTTCCGGTGCACGGGTCAGCCATAAGAGCCCTGATTGCTGCAATTTGTCTTGAGAATAAAGTGCTGAGTCACAGACCCAGAGAAACTCAGGAGTGTTTTCTAGTTGCTCCCTGAAGGTTTTTATGCGCGCCAGTGTTTCGTGGAAATTGGTTTTATCGCTACTATTGCCGTCTAATCCTTCATACCAGATGGGCAGCTGAGCTGGCCCGCTGGTGGTTAAAGAAATGACTAATTGTTTTAAATCAGGCCGGTGATCTTTAGAATGACCATGTCGTGGCAAGGGGGGCCTGTTTTCATCGTCAGGGTAAAGATGTTCAACACAGTAGTCGCCGCACACTTTTAAACTCGATGTGTCTAGGTGCCCGTTTTGTCTGCCTGTAACCGGAATGAATTCTTGTGAGATCTCATTAGCAATCTCCGCCAGCAGTGATGTAGTACCGTATTCATAGATGGCGTCCAATGTTCGTCCATGTACATCATCATTCAAATGTTGCGCCTCAATACCTTCACCAATCAGCGCGGAAACATCTTTACCTTCAAAGAAGGTAGGTGACAGATAAATAGGGTTTTGAGTAAAGCCGAGTCCATTAATGATCATGGCTTTGATGCTCGCACCATGGGTGACTATTGCACCGTGCGCTTTAGAAATAGATACTCTGGCGTCTATTCGTTCTACCAGCTTGAGCTTATTAACCAGTCCGGCTACTATCCCTAAATGATCTAGCGTTTCAACCAAAACGACTTCAGTTTTTTGTTCTTGTTTAATGAGTTCAGCTTGCAACAAAAGGAAAAGCCCTAGCGATGAGAAGTTATTAGCAGCCATTTTTCCACAATAAAATTGGAAAGTCTGTGATCTATCGTCTTATTTTCTGTGATCTATTGACCATAGCCGCTGTGATCTATTGACCATTAACGGTTGCTTAGATAGTTTCTGTGGTAAATAATTTATTCACATGGAATTGGTGCGGAATGACGGATAAAGAGATATAAAGAGATATAAAGAGATATAAAGTTGGATGTGTTGAGGATATGTGCGTTTTCGCAATAATACTTCATCAAAACCTGAGCTTCCAACTCGGTTTTTTTTGTGTCTGAATTTTACTGTACTGCTGATGTGTTCACTATCGAATGTAGCCGTTCATAATTTTAAGCTTTAACGTCCGTGAATTGGCAACAGAACAGCCCAATTTAGGGGTATTTTTAAGTATTTAAAACTTCTATTTTATGGCTTTCTACCACTAGAAGATTTTCTTCGTGCATGATATAGAAGAAATAACTCTTGAATTAGACGTTAACTTGCCGAGCAAACAGCT
>CAXIDO010000449.1:0-2431 GCA_964022745.1 uncultured Methyloligella sp.
AGGTACATGAGCAGTATTTATTATTGCAGCAACAATATGGAACGAAGACTGAAGATGGCAAAGCGCACTTTACGCCTTATGAAATTTGCTTGCATCGGTTAGTTGATATTTTAGCTTGGAGTGGAGATCAGCGCCATTTAATGGAGGCGTTGCCACATCTAGAATCTTTAGATGATATTTATGCATTGCAGGCTGTTCTTTTGCGTATTGGGCAACAGACAAAGCGGAAGAATGTTCGTTTTTTGAAATATGCCAAGAATACTTTTTCCTTGCATTCTAGATTTTAAAACTGGGCCGGTGCTTATAACCGAGACGTTAGATGATGGTACTTTTAAAGGCTTTGATGCTGAAGGAGACCGTGCTTACAAATGGTCTGAGCTCAAAAAAGCAAAAGATCTTTATCTTATTCAGGCTGAGGAAAATTTATTAGGGGTTGAAAATGTTGCTTCGGGTTCCTGGTTTAAGGGCGCTTTAAAGAAAATGCGCCGCCCTATTATGGCAACACTGTTTTTAACGTTCATAGCGAATATTTTAACGATTGCGACACCCATTTACACAATGAATGTCTATAATAAGGTGATTGGTAGTCAAGCGCTTGATACACTCGGATATTTCTTTATGGGTATTCTCTTGGCTGTTTGTGCTGAGGTTCTCATTCGGCGTGAGAGAGGAAAAATTATTGCTTTTATCGGTGCGCGGATTGATGCTGAAATAACCAATCATGTGTTCAAGCAGATTTTAACCCTCCCTTTGCAAATGACTGAGTCAGCTTCTGTGAACAAGCAGATTGTCCAATTCAGGCAGTTTGAATCTATTCGAGATTTGCTTACAGGAAACTTAGCCAGCACGCTTCTTGATTTACCGTTTCTGTTTATCTTTTTTGGGGTCATTGCGTATCTTTCCGGGTGGTTGGCTCTAATTCCTTTTGTTTTGTTGTTTATCTTTGGTGTGATTTCAATGTTGGCTTTGCCTGTTGTTCGTCAACGAGGTCGTAAGTCTGGTCATGATCGTTCTCAGTTTAATCGCATGTCTATGGAATTGGCTAACAAAATGCAGGCCATTCGAGAGCTGGGAGCTGAAGAACTTTGGTTAGCGCGTCATTCGAGAGTTTCAACTGTTTCTGCTCATAGCATGTTTTTGGCTCGGTTTTTTGAAACCTCTCTTCAAGCTGGAGCTCAGATTTTGGTTATGATGGCTGGGTTAGCTACCATTTCTCTTGGTGCTTATTACGTTATTGATGGAACAATGGATACAGGCGCCTTGATTGCCATTATGATGATTGTTTGGCGGATTTTGACCCCCATTCAAATTGCGTTTCTATCGTTAAACCGGATAAGCCAACTGAAACAAACAGTGAAGCAACTTGACCGACTAATGACGATTAAACGTGAAAGACGATTTAAGGGACGCCCGAATTCACTTCGTAAATTTGAAGGTAATGTCAAATTTGAAAATGTTAGTTTCCGTTATGGTCCACGTTCTGAGCCAGCGCTTAAGGGTGTTAATTTTGAAATTAAACATGGCGAAGTAATTGCCATCACCGGCGCAACTGGTTGTGGCAAATCTACAATTTTGAAAATGATGCTTGGACTGTATAAACCGCAAGCTGGGCGAATCTTTTTAGACAATATCAATATACAACAATTGGATGTTGGTGAAGTTCGTTCTTCTATGGGGTATATGCCCCAAGATATTTCATTATTTTATGGATCTCTTGCGCAAAATATGTTGCTAGGAAATCCAGTTGCCAAGCAAGATGATATTCTTAAAGCTTTAAGTGAAGCTGGTATTGATAAAGATGATCCGATTTTAGCCAATGGACTTGATCAACCATTGAGACACGAAACAAATGGTATGAGCGAATCTTGCATGGCATCTGTGGCTTTGGCTCGATCTTATTTAATTGATGGACCATTTTTGTTGATGGATAACCCGGGTGTTTATTTGGATCATATGGCTGATAAACATTTTATCCGTCAGCTTGATAAGTTTCGGGGAAATAAGACTGTCATTTTGGTGACCAACCGTCCTAGTCACATCAAGGCTTGTGATCGTATTTTGCAGTTTCATGCAGGGGCTTTGGTGAATGATGTTCCTGTTGAAGCTTACATTGAAGCGATGAATAAATCGCAGAATACTGGGTAGGTTAATTTTTAGATTATAAATAAAATTTTATTTATTAAAGATGTTTGAAACGTTTTTTTATTACACATTATTTTGATTTAGTTTTTATGCGGAATAGTTTTGATTTATGACATATGTGCAGCAGAAAAATTTGGCATTGCCAATTGATATACAGGGCGGAGAGTGGGATTACTTCTTTATTCGTATGACAGGCTTTCTGTGCTGCTTTTCTTGTCTTGGCGCTGGGGCTGCTCCCATTGCTCCTTTCTCCGACGTTGCAACGCCGCAGGGCCACATAGTTCGACTT
>CAXIDO010000450.1:0-2420 GCA_964022745.1 uncultured Methyloligella sp.
TTTGTAACTTGTTTTGCAGGGCAGCCCATATTGATATCGATAATGTCGGCGCCAAGGTCTTCCACTCTTTTGGCAGCTTCAGACATCCAAAAAGCTTTTCTGCCAGCCAGCTGTATAACGAAGGGAGCTAAATGCTCACCAATTGCACGGCGGCTCATATCCTTGTTAGCATTAACCAGACTTTCACTGGCAACCATTTCTGACACGACAAGAGGTGCGCCCCATTGATGAGCTAATTTACGAAAAGGAAAATCGGTCACCCCCGACATTGGCGCTAAAATCGCCTTACCGCTTAGGTTAAAGTCACCAATTTTTATAGTTTTCTCGTTCATACCCACCATTTTCTTGCATTTTGGGACTAGCCCCTTTGCATATGTTTGCCCCCATTAGGGCCGGTCTTCTTACTTTTTCTTGTTTACTGCCTAACGATCAATATTTTTGCTATTCCTTAGATTGCCTATTAAAACTGTTCTTTATAGATGCCTATAAATTCATCGAAGCATTAAATCGGTTAATTTTTAGAAGTTAGAAACCTTAGTTAATGCCTGTTATATAGGCCGTTTTTGATTAATTATTATGCATAAATACTATTTATTGATTAAAATGAGTGCATTTTTTGTTGTTGCGTATAATTTAGTCAATATTAGTATCTTCACTGCAAATATGAAGCCAATTTTGTTTAAATTTTGTATCTATTTTTTGAGTTGTGTTTTCTTGAGCAAAATAATTTTAAGTGGGCATTTCTATTGTTGAGAAATTTTGTTACTCAACTTACCGGACTCTACGAAAATTTCTGTATTTTGGACCAATTCATAAAGACAACTGTTCGTTATACAGAAAACTTTGAGAACTTTTCACGACTAGGAACTATTTATGACAAAGGGTACATTTGTTTTGGTTGTTGCAGCTGGCCGTGGGGCCAGAGCAAGACAAGAAAATTGTGACCTACCAAAACAGTATGTTTTGCTTAAAGGACAGCCTGTTCTGCAACATGCGTTGACTAAATTTCACTCTATTGAGTCTATTGATGGTATATTACCAGTGATTCACGCTGAAGATGTGGATATTTTTAAGGATATTGCCAAAAACTTTTCAGACAGACTTCTTCCGCCTGTATTTGGTGGTGTAACGCGGCAAGCTTCAGTATTAAAAGGCTTAGAAGCTCTTAAAGACATCTCTGAAACTCAAAACGTTGAAAGTGTCCTTATTCATGATGGTGCGCGTCCTTGTTTTTCGAGGGATCTAATAGACAGGCTCCTTGCTCAACTCGCAACATCTGAAGCTGTGCTACCTGCCCTTCCTGTCACGGATACACTCAAACTTTCCAAAGAGCAAAAGGTCGTGAAAACTGTAGATCGTTCAAATCTTTGGCGCGCTCAGACACCTCAATGTTTTAACTTTGAAACTATTTATAATGCACATAAAGCTGCCACTCATGCGCCTGAAATTGAGTTTACTGATGATTGCTCTATAGCTGAATGGCATGATGCCACTATTGATGTAATACTTGGCGAAGAAAGAAATATAAAAATTACGACAAGTGATGATTTTAAAAGGGGAGAGCATTATTTGGGTGACATGATGGATGAACGACCAATTGACGTAAGAGTGGGGCATGGATTTGATGTTCACGCCTTTGAAGATGGAAATGAAATTATCTTATGCGGTGTCCCTTTGCCTTTTGATAAAAAGCTAAAGGGACATTCTGATGCTGATGTTGGGCTTCATGCTTTGACTGACGCTATTTATGGTGCGTTAGGTGCCGGAGATATAGGGACGCACTTTCCTCCCTCCGATGAGCAATGGCGCGGGACTTCTTCTGATGTGTTTTTAAAAGCCGCTTGTGATCTCACTGTACAAAAGGGCGCTCGCATTTCTAATGTTGATGTTACCCTAATATGTGAAGAGCCTAAGATTGGCCCTCATAGTAAGGTAATGCGTGAAAGTATTTCCAGGATCACTGGCCTTGATGTTGAGCGAGTAAGTGTTAAGGCAACAACGACTGAACGACTTGGCTTTACTGGGCGAGGTGAAGGAATTAGCGCGCTTGCGACAGCGACTTTAACTTTTTAAAGGTTTTTCTCATGTTTGATCAAAAGATCATGGCAGTTTCTGAAAAGTTGGTGAAAAAAGCTAGCGGTTTAGGTGTTTGGATCTCAACTGCTGAAAGTTGTACAGGCGGCCTGATTGCGGGTGCTTTGACATCAGTTGCGGGGGCATCTGCTTGTGTTGGCGCTGGGTTTGTTACCTATTCTAATGAAGCGAAGATGGATGCGCTGCATGTTACTTCTAAAAGCTTAGATCTTTATGGTGCAGTTAGTGCTGAGGTAGCTGGTGAAATGGCGCGAGGTGCTCAGACACAAGCGAAAGCTCACTTAGCCATTGCAGTTACAGGCATTGCCGGACCTGGTGGTGGGAGT
>CAXIDO010000451.1:0-2417 GCA_964022745.1 uncultured Methyloligella sp.
CAGATGCGGAGATGCGACAGCGGTTGAAGGGTAATCGGCGATGCGCTTTTGAAAGTCTGGGTTTGAGAACGCATTTCGAAAGCTCTGAACATCCTGCCAGATTGCATAATTGAAAAAGGTTGAGCTGCCAGCTAAGCCTTTATGCATTTGCGTTGAGATATAGCCTGGCTGGGCTTTCATGAAGTCTGCATCACGTGCCCACGCTTTGACCAACTCGTCTTCTTGTGATGGCTCAACTGTAAAGACATTAACAAGGACGATAGGTCCTTCTTCTTCTTGCATTTGTTCGGCAAGAGTTACATTTGTATCGAGTTCTTTAAAGTTGACCATCGGTTATTCTCCTAACTTCTGTTGGCATATTTTTCTTCAATTGAAGCGCATCGCTCTCGTATTTCTTTCATCAGTTTGAGCGCACGTCTCAATCCAGTTTCTGAAAGAGCATCAGACAACTCATTTGCCCAAGCCCCTTGAATTTCATCTAACTCACGCATTGTTTTGAGACAGGATGGCGTGAGCACAACAAGCTTTGCTCTTTTATGATCCGGGTTCTCTTCTAGTTTCACAAATCCGTTGGCTTCCAAGTCATTAACGATCCGCTGAACGGCTTGCCTTGAGAGGCCCATTCGTCTTCCAATTTGAGCAACCGTGAGAGACTGCCCCTCAGTTTCGATAGCTCCTAAAATTTGCCATCTGGCACTGGTTAGCCCTAGTGGCGCTGTCAACCGGTCTCCGGCTTCCAGGAGTTGGCCGTTGAGACGAAACGTTTCAAGTATGAGTTCCGTTATTGCTAATGCTTCAGGTGAACGCTGCATTCGGTTTCCTTAAAAGATATATTATTTTGACAATATGTTGTCAACTAGAAATTATCGGACAATCTTTGATGTTCTTAATTTTACATATTGGGATTATTCTTGAGGTGATGCAACAAACTGTTGGCTACTCACTTCTGTTCGAGGGGATATATCCCAAGTTTTATTTTGTTGTATCTTGTGATGAATTATTTCTTTTAGTCTTTTGAAGGCCTATTTGCTATCTGGGTGGGTTTCACCATGCATTTGGAAATTATGGGTCATTTCAGGCCAGACATCGAGCATGACTTCGGTCCCATCTGATTTGGTTTTTATGGCAAAATCGCGGATCATATCCACTAGGATTTCTTTGCCACCGGCTTGCATATATATGGGACCTAGGTCAGAGTAGTCATGTGATATGGGTGACAATTGTTCTCTGGTAAAGCTTGTATTGCCTTGCAACCATTCACCAAACTTTACGGCCATATATCCTTGCACGAGGTCATATTTGTCATTGCCGAACAAACTTGCACCTCGCTCGCCGACATCTGTCCATGGACAAAGCGGTAGCGATAAAAAGGGGCGGGGTAAATTTTGTTTCTTTAATTCCTGTAAGAGCATCAAGACTAAATGCCCGCCAGCTGAGTCACCAATTAAAAAAATCTTTTTGTGGTCGATACTTTTTTCAAGCATATATTTATAAGCTTGAACTGCATCTTCTAACTGAGCTGGATGAGGGTTTTCTGGTGTTAAACGATAGTGCGGCTTAAACAGCCTCACATCTAGCAAAGAAGTGAGTGCTTTAGCATAATAAGAAGAGACATCTGATCTGAATGTATATCCACCGCCATGCAAATAGAGAGCATGAATGTCTGGTTTCTTCTTACTCGGTTCATACCAAACCCCAGGTGGTTCATTTGGTTCTGAAGGCTCAGAATTTACGGGAAAGGTTTCACCTGTGGTTGTTATCAGGCTATCAAAGTAAGCGCGCCCCTCTTTTATATCTTTATGTTCAAACGCTCTGTTAAATTGGTTGCGCCAAAACAAAACCCCTATTTCAAACAGAATAGGCCACGCGCTATTAAGCGACTTGCTGTATAATCTTTTAATGAGAACGGTACTGGAAATTTTTGAAAGAGCTAGGTAACTTTGAAGACGGTATTTAAGCTTACCCTTAAAGACTATTTTTGGCATATCTTACTTATCCTGTTTCGAAAATGTGAAACATAGTTAGCCCTGCCATGGAACTTAAAGTATAGAAGCGAAACGACATGAATGATACTAGCCGGCGATTCCCTCTAGCGAATGAAGGTCTCTCATCTGCATTTATTGCTCCGACAAAATCACTCTCATCTTTTGCCTTTGGATATATTTGGCGAGATACGCGATCATTAAACTTATCTGCTCTTGAACGGATCAATCGGTTTCCAGCCTCTCCTTTGTGTACGGTCACTTGGATTTTCTATGGTGAAATTTATTTAGCTAACTCTGATTACCCCATGCCCCTAATTTCGTTTAGTGGCCCTCAAACAAAACCTGTTGTGAGCTCCAACCCTGGGGCTATCAATGCGTTGTCAATGGCTATATATCCGGATGCCTGGACGCGGCTAACTGGATGCCCGATGA
>CAXIDO010000452.1:0-2415 GCA_964022745.1 uncultured Methyloligella sp.
GCTGATTGGTATTTTGACAGTTCTTCTCTGACCCAATTAGACTCTGTTTCGCGCCACCTGCGATCGATGTTGTTAATCACACCTTCAAACGGTTTTTTGGTTTTGAAGCTTCTGGTGCCATCTTCATATTTGAAGGTGATTTCTTCATTACCAGAGCCATAAAGAATGGTTGATTGCATCTCTTTGCTCAAGCTTTCCCAGGAGTTAGTCATGGGGACTTTGTAATGTTTTGAAATAGCTTCCAGAGTTTGAGCATAATAAGGAGAGGTGTTTCCTGTTTTGGCCCATGGTTGAATTGCGCCGTCTTTCAAACTTAGTTTTGGATTTGGGATGACCAGATCTGCTTCGAACTTTAATTGTGTGCCTAGGCCATCACATTTTGGGCAAGCGCCGAAAGGGTTGTTGAAAGAAAAAAGCCTTGGTTCGATTTCTTCAATTGTAAAGCCAGATTCTGGGCAGGCGAAGTTGGCTGAGAAGATCAACCGTTCTTGATCCTCTGGCTCTTTATCCGGATCTGCTAATTCCAGGATGCTGAGACCATCGGCCAGTTCTAGCGCGGTTTCTAAACTATCAGCCAGTCTTGAAGCAATGTCAGGACGTACGATGATGCGGTCAACGACTACGTCAATGTCATGTTTGAACTTTTTATCTAATGCTGGAACATCGGCTATTTCATAAAACTGCCCGTCTACCTTTACACGCCCAAAGCCTTTTTTCATGAGCTCTGCGCATTCTTTTCTATATTCGCCTTTGCGACCTCTGATGATTGGTGCAAGTAGGTACGCCCTGGTGCCTTCTTTGAGTTCCATGATTTGGTCGACCATTTGGGTGACCGTTTGACTTGAAATTGGAAGGCCAGTTGTTGGTGAATAGGGAATGCCAATGCGCGCAAACAGGAGACGCAGATAATCATAAATTTCTGTGACTGTTCCAACAGTTGAGCGTGGGTTTTTGGATGTAGTTTTTTGTTCAATTGAAATGGCAGGAGACAGGCCTTCAATGGCATCAACATCTGGTTTTTGCATCATTTCCAAAAATTGGCGCGCATAAGCCGACAAGCTTTCTACATAACGGCGCTGGCCTTCAGCATAAATTGTATCAAAGGCAAGAGAGGATTTTCCTGAGCCTGAAGGGCCGGTGAATACAATGAGCTTTTCACGGGGCAACTCAATTGTCACATTTTTTAAATTATGTTCACGAGCGCCACGAACAATTATGTTTTTTGACATTTAATGAATTCCCTTAGTGTTACTCTTTTTGTTGCTTAGAGTGCAACCGGCGCTAGTTTTCTCTCTCACGGCTATTACTTTTTAGTTGTGCTTCGGTTGCCCACAAGCAACCACACTAAGCGCCGTTCTATGCCATGTCCTTCAGCCCGAAAGGGGCCGAACTCCTTCTTCGTATTTATAGTTGTGCGTATTGTTGGTTTTTTAATCTTCTGACTTGTTTATTGCAAGCCGTCTTTTTGGAAATTGCGATATATCCTGTGTCAATCATTTATTAAATGAAGCTACTGAGCGCTGTTCAATTGTCTTGAGGTTTATTTCTAATGTACTTAAGGGTCAAATTTGGTCATTAAAGGGGAGCAGGTTATTAATTTTGTTGGATTTTTGTAATATTGCTGCGTCACTCAAAATACACAGTAATTAATAGAAATAAATCAGGATATTCTCTTTTTCATTTGGATCGGCTAAAGTGGCCACTAATGTTATGTATAGCTATGCGTTATTGGTGTGGGAGTAAGCTGTTGTGAATACTGGTCATGTAAAGCCTGTTGGGGATGAAACTTTAAAGGGAACAGCGCGTTCTTTGCTTATGTCCGTTAACGAGGCAAGTATTGCAGCCCGTAATGGCTGGTTGTTTTTTCTAGCTCTCCTTGCTTATTTATTTATTGCGGCGGCGAGTGTTTCTCATAAAGATTTGTTGTTAAACGCCCCTGTGGTTCTTCCTTTTCTTGGAATTGCTTTGAGGCTTGATAGCTTTTTTCTCTTTGGCCCTTTGGTGTTGTTATTTGTGCATTTTGGCTTGCTTGTGCAGCATGTTTTGCTTTCTCGAAAAATTATAGAGCTTGATGACATTCTGGTTGAGGATGAGAGCTGGCGCGGGAAAAGACGGCATCCGCTGCGTTTAGAACTACATAGTTACTTCTACACCCAAGCTTTAGCAGGCTCAAATCGAAGTGCGGTTTTTGCTATGTTTTTGCACGGCATGGTTTGGTTATCTCTGGTGTTGTTGCCTGTGTTTCTCATTCTTTATTTTCAGGTGACTTTCTTGCCGTACCATAATGAAGGGATTACCTGGGCCCACCGGATTTTTTTTATGGTCGAAATTATCATTTTGCTTGGTGTTGGTATTTTCTTGCGCAAACCAAATGCTAATTTTTGGCAAGCTTTAGCACGTACTAGTACGCAAAAC
>CAXIDO010000453.1:0-2414 GCA_964022745.1 uncultured Methyloligella sp.
TTTATTTGTTTAAAATACGCTTCATCGTTAATATTTTTTGCCAAATAGCCTGTTGATATTGCATTTTTTAATGAACAATAGACTGCCCAAGTTTCATCGTCCGGTAAGAAAAAAAACTTATCCATAAATCTTTTTTTAAGAACTATAACTTCATATGCATCTTTACCTTTTATAGCTTTAAGAACATCTGCTTTTTTAAGTAAAACTTTACTCTGAAGCATAAAATCTTCTTTATTAGCAATAAGGTTGAGTGCTTTTAATAATGGATTTGGAGCCGCAAGTTTTTCTATTTGCTCTTCACTTGCGTTTTTAACTAAAATTTCCGCGCGCGCTCCAATCCCTAGTTGAGAAAGAAACGCCCCTTGATCGCGCGGGCCATAACATTTCAAGCCATTTGCTACCGCTAATGCGGCTAAGGCTGTGAAATCAACGTGTGCCGTTAAATCAACATCTCCTGGCATAAGAAAAGGAGTGACTGATTTATGTCCCTTAAGGGCCTGCAAAGTTTCACCAGTTTGCGGACCTTCAAAGCCATAATCGACAAACAAAGCTGCCATTGGATGCCGCTTGGCCATACGGCAAACATCTTTCATGACAACTTCAAAATCAGGACAAAATTCAAAAACTGACCCCGGTGCTGCATTAAATAAACGCGAAGGAATAATGGCACCACGTGGAACTTCACTACCAACAAGAAAGGCAAAATTTTCTTGATCATCAAGACCAACAACACGCTCATGCCAGGCACGGTCAGTTTTTATAAATTGGCGAATAGGAAAACAATCAAGAAACTCATTCGCAATGATAATAGAAGGCCCTTCAGGCACTTCACTTAATGAATTGTACCAATAAACAGGGCATAAAGAGCCCTCAAGTGTCTTCTTTTGTGTTTCTTTTAGTGTGGCAGAGCGCTCAACAAGGTGAACACTCAGCATTTCAAAATTCGGATGTAACCGTTGCAGAGACCGTAATATGTCAGCCATAAGAGTGCCGCGCCCCGGTCCCAATTCAATGATTTGTAGAGGGACAGGATTGGCCATGGCTTGCCAGGTCGTCACACACCAAATGCCCAGCATCTCTCCAAACATCTGACTGATCTCTGGAGCAGTTATAAAGTCGCCATCAGCGCCAAGCGGGTTGCCTTGCCGATAGTACCCATGCTGTGGGTCATATAGGCACGCCTCCATAAAGGCTCTGACGGAAACAGGGCCTTTGGCTTTGATGTATGATTTCAGTTGCTGCTCGAGCAATGTTTGTTTGTTATCTGACATTTCGCAAACTTATAACTGTTCAATTTAGCTTTGACTATAGCCATGCATAGAATTCATCAATTAAATTGCAAGTTTTTTAGTCTTCGCACGATAAATCAAGTAAATACCTATGATTACCATCGGTAGTGAGTACAATAACCCCGCAGTAAGTGGTGTATAAATACTGATAGGGTGATCTAGATCAGGCTGTCTGAAGAAGTGTTCAACCACGCTACGAGCAACCCCATAGCCCACTAAAAACAAGCCTGTGATGAAACCAGGCTGTTGTAATTTATGGAAATAATGAGTGGCAATCCTCAAAATGATAAACAGAACAACGCCTTCTAATGCCGCTTCATAGAGTTGAGATGGGTGCCGCGGCACACCTCCCGCGTCTGGATGCGGAAAAATCATTGCCCAAGGCACATCTGTAACACGTCCCCACAGCTCACCATTAATAAAATTAGCGATGCGACCAAATATCAGGCCCAAAGGAATAGAAGCCGCCACAGCGTCTGCTAGAGATAAAAAGCCAATATCTCTGCTACGTGCAAAAAGATAAGCGACGAGTGCGCCCGCTAACATAGCCCCGTGAAACGCCATCCCACCTTTCGTCAGGTAGAAAATTTGTAAGGGGTTTTCAAAATAATAGCTTGGTTGATAAAATAAGACGTAACCAAGGCGTCCGCCTAAAACCACACCAAGTGTGGCCCACAAGAGAAAATCATCAATATGGTTGGAATTTATCCCTGAAGACCCGCCCCATAAACGATTATTCTCAACAAGGCGCTTAACATAGATCCAACCAAGTAACAGACCAACGGCATAAGCCATTCCATACCAACGAATGTCTATAGGGCCAATACTTAGGGCAATTTCACCAATATCAGGAAAGGGAAGTACGCCATTCATGGAAAGAAATCCTCTATTACTAAATAATTTAAGGCGATTAAATTTGGCGAGAGAGTGGAGGGGGGAGAGAGCAGTGTCAAGTCAAGATCAAGTTATAAAGATAAAACTTTAAAAATGAAGTGATTACAATGATTTATAATACAGTTTTTAATGGCTTCTTAAGCAAGAATATCTTTTTCAAATAAGTAGCAAGTACCGTATTTGTAATAAACCTTTGTATTTTATCTAATTTGTCAAAATCGATGAACTTTA
>CAXIDO010000454.1:0-2389 GCA_964022745.1 uncultured Methyloligella sp.
CGGTTGAGAGGCTGCAACAGAAGGTTCATTTGTCATTTCGTCTATTGAAGCTAAAGCCGGCCGATTTTTAAGTGCACGCAATTGATTACGATAAATGTTGATAATCATTGTGAAAAGCCAGTTTTTTAAGCTGCCAGTTGGAGACCATAAATGCCGCTTGCGAATGGCACGTTCCAAACAATCTTGAACCAGATCATCAGCTTGATCATCATTGCCCGTCAGCGCGCGTGCGTATCGCCTTAACGCTGGTATGCAAGCTTCAATTTCATCAAGCAGCTGTGACATCTTTTTACGTCTCTGTTAGAGCCAGGCAGTTTTTACTGACAAATCATTTATGGCAAGGGGAGGGAGCCACCTTGCCATAAAATTTAAAGGTGCCTAAGGGCGAGCAACATGCCAAACACCTTTAACTCCATCACCGGTTACATCACCTTGATTTTTATCTTTAAACCAAAAATATAACGGTTGGGATTTATAAGCCCACTGTTTTGTCCCATCAGCACGTTTAATAACAGTGAACTTTCCTTCCCCCTTAGAGGTATTTGTTGCCAAAAAAGGAGGCCATTTTTTAGCACATCCTCCAGAGCAATTCGATTTACCCTTTTGGTCCTTATCAAACGTGTAAAGGGTCATGCCCTTAACATTGGTCAAAATGCTAAGCTTGGCTGAATTGACTTTTATAGCTTTTGCCATGTGATGGTCAGCTAAAGCACTTGTGGCAAAGAAAAACAGTGATGAAATCACCAAAGCAGTTGGAAAATATTTCAATAGTTTCATAAATTCATCCTTAAGCGACGATTAGTCTTTTATTTTACGAAAGATATTATTTGGGAAAAATTGCAGGTGTAGTGAACACATAATCACGTGACTTCACAGGCGTATGGCAAGCCACACATTCATCGACAAATTCAGCATCCTCGCCATAAGGTTTTTGCTCAGTACCTAACCATCGTGCATAGCCCCAGCCACCTGTTTTTTCATATTTTTGAACACCTTTAATCATAAATTCCGCATGAATAAATTTACCAGGAACAATTGCTGGTTCCCAATGCTCGTCTTTGCGCTCTTTCCAAACAATCTTGGCAAGGATAGCGCCATCTGGCCAAGGGCTCATCTTGCCAGCACGAGCTGCTTCAATCGCAATATCATTACCAAGAATAGCGCGAATGCTACCATGGTCAGTTCGATAAGACGGGGCAATCAGCCGCCAGTTTTTATAGTCTTTCGGAATTTCAATGCCATTTGGCGCCGGTGGAACAGTCTTTTCTTTCGCAAAAGCTGTGAAAGTGAGACCGGTTGAAACAGCTAAGAGAAATCCAGCAATCAAGACAGGACGTTTCATAAAAAGCTCCATTTTCTACAAATGAATAAGGGTTGAGAATCTAAAGTTTGCAAAAATCCATTTTGAGCACCTGGCTGAAAACATGGTTTGGGGAACCAGGCAAAGCTCAAAGTGAAAGTCTGCTATAATTGAAAAACACAACAGGGAGGGCTTTAATCCCGCTAAAAGAAAAATCAGTAAAAATTTCTCAGCGCTAATTTAAGAGGAATGAAAAACGCATAATGTAGAAAAGGAATGAGATACACTCGGGCTTGGCTCAAATAAGCCAAACCCAAATGAATTGTTCGATGGATCGTGGGAAGGTTGTTACTTCACAGTAATCGTAATAACTTGTGAGGATACAGGCGGATTATGAGGAATGTGATTTTCATCAGCAAGTACCAGTTGCAAAGTGTGCTTGCCAGGAGAAAGTTTTAAAACAGTCTCTGTCTGGCCGCCACCAAAATGAATGTGCTGCTCGTCTGCTGGAATATTGTCCAGATATTCATCAACACCATCTTCACCTTTTCCAAGCGCCGCACGATCAATAAACAAATGATGATGACCGGTGTTCGCTTTGGCCACGCCAGCGGGTGCCACTCCCATTCCACTTAATCCAAAAATAACTTTAAAGGGGCTTGCTACCACATCCCCATCTTTAAGGTTTACAAAATATTGCTTCGTACCAGCCTTGGAGGGAGTTTCACCGGCCATAGAGGTGTTAGTTAGGCCAGAAAAGCCAATAGTTAGAAGCCCAAGAAATATAAACGTTTTAAGAGCTATTGATTTTTTCATAAAATTGATCTCCACTAGAAAATTATGCATGATACTTGCATTGAAAAACGCAGATAAAATGCCTTTGATGTTGTATGTTAATAGGCTTTCAACACGTCTAAGCTTTGGATTATTCATTTGAGCAAGAACAGAAATTCTTATGAAGTGATAAGAGCAGAGCTGAGGCAACTGTTTCCCAAGCTCTGGCGTTATTGTATGTTTCTAACTAGATCATCCCATGCAGCAGATGATTTAGCGCAAGCTGCCTGTCTTCGCGCGTTAGAAAAAGCTGAG
>CAXIDO010000455.1:0-2368 GCA_964022745.1 uncultured Methyloligella sp.
TGGAGAAAGAAAGTGCGAGGCTTGGTGATGGGGTAGAAGCGTATGGCAACCCATTCGGTCTTGGTGGAACAGTGACAGCCGGTATCGTTTCAGCTCATGGTCGGCCAGTTGGTCAAAGCCCATATGATTACCTGCAAATCGACGCAGCCGTAAACCGTGGTAATTCAGGCGGTCCAGCATTCAACCTAAAAGGTGAAGTTGTTGGTGTGAATACAGCCATATACAGCCCTTCTGGCGGCAATGTCGGTATCGCATTTGCTATTCCCGCAAATGTTGTACAAAAAATTGCGAAAGATCTGCGTAAAGGCGGTTCAGTTGTTCGTGGTTGGCTTGGAATTAACATCCAAAATGTTAGCGAAGATATTGCTGAAGGTCTTTCATTAGATAAACCATCAGGTGCTCTTGTAACCCGTTTGGTAAAAGGTGGGCCTGCCACAAAGTCTGATCTAAAAGTGAGAGATGTCATTCTTTCAGTGAATGGTGTTCAGATTGCAGATGTACGTGACCTAATGCGCCAAATTGGTGAAATCAGACCAGATGAAGTCATTGCTTTGGAAGTCTTACGCAATGGTGCTAAAAAACAAGTATCAGTAAAACTCGGTACATTCCCAGATGGTAAAAAACTGGCTGCCTTACAAAAAGGCGAACCAGCACTTGAGTTGGATAATAAAGCCCTTGATGACATCGGTCTATCCCTCGCACCAGCGAGAGATTTGGGTAAAGGTAAAAAAGGTGTCGTCATTACCGAAGTAGATCCAGATAGTGATGCTTCTGTAAAAGGGATAAAAGTTGGTGACGTCATTCTGGAAGTGAATGGTAAGTCAGTGAATTTCCCAGCGGATGTAACTTCTGAAATCTTAAAAGCTAAAAAGACATCTGCAAAAGTCATACTTGTGAGAGTTAAAGACGGTCCTTATTACGGATTAAAATTGAAGAAAAATAAGAAGTAATCAAAAACGAAAGAAGGAGGAGTTTAGAGGGTTTAAGCTCCTCCTTTTTAAATCGGGATAAAAACATGCAAATTCTATTAATTGAGGATGATTTAGAAACAGCCCGTTTTCTCTGTAAAGCACTTGGGGAAAGTGGCCATAATGTCGACCATTCTGACGATGGAGAAATCGGTCTCCAATATGGTTTGAAAAAAGAATATGACGTTCTCATAGTAGATCGCATGCTACCCAACAGAGATGGCCTCTCCATCATAGAAACTTTAAGAGAAAATGAAGTCAACACCCCAGTTCTAATTTTAAGTGCTTTGGATAAAGTTGGTGAGCGAGTAAAAGGCTTAAAATCAGGAGGAGATGACTATCTCACAAAACCTTTCGCCTTAAGTGAGCTGCAAGCTAGAATAGAAGTGCTCATGCGCCGTCTTGGAACTGGCGCGGAAAATTCTGAATTAAAAGTTGGGGACCTTATTTTAGAAAGAATGTCTCAAAAAGTCTCCCGCTCAGGTGTAGACATTCAACTCGTGCCAAGAGAATATCGTCTTCTTGAATATTTAATGCGCCATAAGGGACAAGTCGTCACCAGAACGATGCTCTTGGAAAATGTATGGGACTACCATTTTGATCCGGGTACAAATGTCATAGATGTTCACATGTCTCGCCTTAGGTCTAAAATAGATAAAGACTTTGATGAGACATTATTACAGACCATTCGCGGCGCAGGATATATGATTACCGATGGCGTTTAACCGTCTATTCAAAACCACAGCGTTTCGCCTTTCAGCTGTTTACTTGCTGGTTATCATCTTAGCAAGCATCGCGGTTGGAACCTATACAGGCTGGAAAACAAACGCTCTTTTAACTCAGCAACTTGTTGAAGTAATAACAGCTGAAGTTAAAGGCTTAGCAGAGCAATACCGTCAGGGAGGTTCGTCGCGCTTAGCAGCCACAATTGCAACCCGCTCAAGAAAACCAGGCAATTCTCTTTATTTTTTTGGTACACAAACAGGGCGGAAAATAGCGGGCAGTTTAAATCGTATACCAACAGAATTACGTGGTGTTAATCGAGGCGCTCAATTTAGTTACATTTGGCAACAAGATGAAACCCGCGAAAAAAGAAATGCAGTTGGCATCCCATTCCGAGTTGACGGCGGGCTTGTTCTCATTGTTGGGCGCGATATTGAAGATCAATTGAATTTTATCTATACCGCGAGAAAAATGTTTTTCATTGGCCTTGGACTATTAGCCGCCTTTGGGCTGGGTACAGGTCTTTGGGTGAGCCGCAATCTGCTCAATCGCATTAATCAGATTTCTGAAACAAGCAAATCAATCATGGCAGGAGATTTATCTGAGCGTGTCCCAATTAATGGCTCGAACGATGAGCTAGATCAACTCTCAGCAAATCTAAATAATATGCTCATGAG
>CAXIDO010000456.1:0-2364 GCA_964022745.1 uncultured Methyloligella sp.
CTGGTTGATCAAACTGATTTCCGATATTCGCTCAGCTCGCTCGGAAATGAATGTGCCAGCTGGTGCTAAGATGCCGCTTGTTATGGTCTCAGCTAATGAGAAAACCACTGAGTGGACAAACAGACATGAAAACACCCTTAAACATATGGCACGGCTTGAGGATATAAGCTTTGGCACCGAAGTTCCTGAAGGGTCTGTTCAGGTGGTGATGGGTGAGGCAATAGCTGCGCTTTCACTTAAAGGTGTGATTGATGTGCAAGCTGAAGTTGCGCGTTTGAATAAAGAGCTGGGCAAAGTGAGCGGTGAGATTAAGAAGCTCTCTGGCAAGCTTTCAAATGAGCAGTTTCTTTCTAAAGCGCCAGAAAATGTGATTGTCGAGCAAAAGCGACGCTTGGAAGAAGAGACTGAGACGAAAGATCAGTTAGAAGCAGCGCTTGAGCGAATGAAAGAACTCGGTTGATATAGAAGAGTTTATTTTCATTTGAGAATCTATATGAGATAATAAAGGGACGGCCAAAATGGCTGTCCCTTTTTTGTTTTGGGTTGTTTGGTAAGGTTCTTTAGGTGGGGCGATATGGTTCAGGATAGTGATGAGAATAAGGCTGGGTGCAGGGTTTTGGTGCTTGGGGCTTATGGTTTAATTGGTAGTGAAGTTTGCCGCCAACTTATCAAAGGTGGTCACTCTGTTACTGGTTTGGGCCGCGATAGAGTGACAGCGAATTCTGTGCTGCCAGATATTCCTTGGATTATTCGAGATTTGTCTGACCTTTGTGAAGCCCAAACGTGGCTTGGATTTCTGGATGGATTTGATGTTGTGGTCAATTGCGCCGGGGCTTTGCAGGAAAGTTACCGGGATGATCTTGAGGTTGTGCATAGTGAAGCGATTGGTGCGCTAGTTGAGGCCTGTAAATCTCTCGATATTAGTGTGGTTCAGGTTTCATCTGTTGGGGCTGTTTTGGATGCGAGCACTCCCTTTTTGCGAACAAAAGCGCAAGGGGATGAGAAATTACGGTCGAGTGGGGTTCGCTATTGTATTTACAGGCCAGGCTTGGTGATTGCGTGCTCAGCTTATGGGGGGACAGCGCTTTTGCGGATGCTTGCGAGTTTTCCTGTTGTTCAGCCCATTGCCTATGCTGATGGGCAAGTTCAAACTGTATTTATTGAAGATCTAGCGCTTGCCGTTTTGGCGTTCGTCAATGGTGACGTGTCTAGTGGTACGGAGTGTGACTTGGTTGAAGAGCAGGCTCATAGTTTGAAGGAGTTGATATCAGCTCATCGGCAGTGGCTTGGGTTTCAGCCTGCTCGCTCATTCATTCATTTTCCAGATTGGTTTGTTGGGATTACGAGTTCAATTGCCAATTTTCTCGGGCGGTTAGGATGGCGGTCTCCTCTTCGTAGTTCGGCGATGCAGGTTATGAGGGATGGTGTTGTCGGTGATGCTCAGCCGTGGAAAGATTTAATGGGAACTCACCTTCGTTCTTTAGATGACACTTTTAAGAGTATATCAGTTCATGTGGAAGATCGGTTGTTTGCACGGATGGCATTGTTGATGCCTCTTTTGATTGGGGTGCTCTCCTTATTTTGGTTTTTTACTGGGGTGATTGGTTTTTACAGCATTGAAAGTGCGGGGAAAGTACTTGTTGATGTTGGTTGGCCAAGAGAGTTTGCTTTGATGAGTGTTGCGTTTTGGGCTGTGATTGATTTGGTTCTTGCTGCTGCTATTTTGATCCGCAAATATGCGAAACTTGCTTGTTGGGGCATGATTGGGGTGAGTTTGTTTTATCTGCTTGCTTCGAGTTTGATTGTGCCAGCTCTTTGGTTAGACCCGCTTGGACCGATGGTTAAAGTTTTACCAAGCCTTGGTCTTGCTTTGGTTGTTCGGGTGCTTCTTGAGAGCCGCTAAATTAAGGCTGATAATGCGTTTTTATTGGTCTTAGAGTGGATGAGATAACTTGGATGGTTTTTAGCATTCAGAATGTGAGTTGAAAATAAGGGGTTCCGTTTTTTCTTTGATAATTTCAATTAGTTCTGGATCCATATATTGATACTCATCAGGGATATCTAAAACATAGATTTCTTTATATTGAATCTCATCACGAAAATCTGCTCTCATTCTTGACTTGTGTTTTTCTTCCATTACGAAAATCAAGTCAGCCCATCGGATATCTTTTACTGATAAGCGTTTTCTTGCTTTGTGACTTGTCCCTGCGGAACGAACCGAAATTCCCTCAGTTTTATGCCAGACTTTTTCAGCTGTAGGGCTGCGCCATTGATTTTGGCTGCATATGAAGAGGACATTTAATGGTGTCATTTGATAAGGGCTTTATCTTTCTACTTTTTTTTAGGCTTTTCTTTTTCTGGGCC
>CAXIDO010000457.1:0-2359 GCA_964022745.1 uncultured Methyloligella sp.
CGAAACCACCTTGAATAGCAGGGCCTTCTTCAGTTTGAGAAGCACCGCGGAAGATGTAATCTGTAGTCAAAGCAACATTTGCAGAAAATTCTGGACGTTCACGTTCAACAGGAGCGTCCTTCATGCTGCCGCGTTCAAATAGATCAGCTGCATTAGCAACACCAGTTGAAACGAATAGAGCAACTGTCGTTGCTGCAATGCGACCTGTAATGGATTTATAATTCATTTATTCCCCCAATTGGAATGTAACTTTGTAAAAATTTTTAAAGCACATATATGAAAATATGCGTTTACTCAAAAAAGAAGGTTAAGTACCTTCGAAGTCAAAAGTAGGTAAGATCCCCGTAAACATTTTTCTCGAACAGTTGAAACAATATTTCAAAATCCGAAAAGGGCCTTATGTTCTTTCAGGGATATGTATTACAAGTTCCGTGCCAAGTGGTTTTGCTAGGCATTGCTGCTTATTAAATCAGCAAAAATGTCACAGCTAGGTGATTCTGTGACATTTTTGTTTCTAGCAAAAAAATAGCACTGGTTGTGGAAAAAAATATTCTGAACAGCAAGTTTGCAAATGCTTAATTTTTATGCATCAGCAATAGAATATTGGTTATTAATAGCTTTATTGTGTAAATGAAATGTGTTTGTTAAGACTTCATTTTACGATCTAGGAGATCCATAAATATGTCATATGTTTTTCTCGTTGCAGGGCTATCACTGTTGGTTTTTGGTGGTGATATTCTGGTTCGCGGTGCAGTTGCCCTTGCTGTTCGAATGAACATACCACATTTAATAATTGGTTTAACCATCGTTGCCTTTGGTACGTCAGCTCCAGAATTGTTAATTTCAATCAGAGCAGCGCTATCAGATCTCTCGGGCATCACACTTGGGAATGTTGTTGGGAGTAATATTGCAAATATCTGGCTCGTCTTAGGTGTCCCAGCTTTAATTTCTGCGATTTGTTGCGATCAAAAAAATATTCATCACAACTATTTCTTTATGTTAGGCGCTTGCATAATACTTGCCGCTCTTTGTTTTTGGTCACCATTGACCATTTGGCACGGTGTTGTTCTATCAGTGCTAATGCTCTTGTTTCTTGGGGATTGTTTTTACAGAGCAAGACAACATAAAAATGAAGCTGAGGTTTTGGACGAAGATGTCGAAGAACTAATCGAAGAGATCGAAGGCTCAAAAGAAACACAGCTATGGAAAATGGTGTCTTTGGTAATCTTGGGATTAATCGGCCTTGCAATCGGTGCTGAGCTCACCATTAAAGGAGCAGTTGAAATTGCAAAAACGTTCGGAGTTTCAGATACTACCATCGGTCTAACAGTTGTGGCTATAGGAACATCTCTTCCAGAACTGGCGGCAACAGTGATGGCAGCTATTCGCGGTCATTCAGGTTTAGCTCTCGGCAATGCAATCGGGTCTAACATCTATAATATATGCGGCGTCCTTGGCATCACTGCACTTATTACTCCCATCGCAGTTGATCCGGTCTTCTTATCATTTGACCTGTGGGTAATGATTGCCGCTTCTCTTTCAATCTTGCCATTTATAATCTTCAAATGGAAAATTAACAAAATAGTCGGCCTTGTTTTCCTCCTTGCTTACGGCCTCTATACATACAAGGTTTTAGAGTTAGGGCGCATACAATCAATTGACCAAGCTGCAAATCAGGCCGCAAGCCAGGCAGTGATCAATAGTGGTGCAGTAAAAATATGAACGAAGCAAAAGGCATCGCCCTTATAACAGGAGCCGGCAAAAGAATAGGGTATCACTTGGCCTTGGCCCTTGCAAAAGAGGGCTGGTCAATTGCAGCCCATTTTAATCAATCTCAAAAAGGGGTGATGGAACTTTGCCAAGAGATTAAAGCTCTTGGCGGAAACGTCATCACTCTAAAAGCCGATCTGAAAAATGATAAAGAAGTCATACCTCTTATATCCAACTGCCAGACTGAACTAGGTTTGCCAAACTTGCTAATCAATTGCGCCTCAGTGTTTCACAAAGATGAGCTTGGAACGCTTGAGAGTGAGGTTTTTGATGAGCAAATGGCGATCAATTTAAAAGCGCCTTTATTACTAAGCAAAGCCTTTGCTGAGGCCCTCAATAATGACCATATCCATGCCCAAAAATATTCATCGGCTAATATCATCAATATAACAGATCAACGGGTCCATAAGTTAAACCCAACATTTTTTAGCTACACGCTCTCTAAGGTTGGTTTATCAGCTGCCACGACCACCATGGCACAATCTTTGGCGCCGAACATCCGTGTCAACGCCATTGCGCCCGGCCCTGTTTTGCAAAGCATCCATCAAACCGAAGACGAGTTTAATAACGAGTGTAAAGGGACATTGCT
>CAXIDO010000458.1:0-2359 GCA_964022745.1 uncultured Methyloligella sp.
CTGAGAATTTAGAAGGTGTCACTTTTGATGAAACTCAAAAGGTTATGTACCCAGTGAGCAATCCGATTACACCAACTGGTGGTGTTGTTGGTTTGAAGGGGAATTTGGCACCAGATGGTGGCATTGTGAAAGTGGCTGGCATGGACATGCTTAAATTTACTGGTCCAGCTCGTTGTTTTGACAGTGAAGAAGAAGCTTTTGCTGCTGTATCGAACAAAGAATATGAAGAAGGCGACGTGATTGTTATTCGCTATGAGGGACCGAAAGGTGGACCTGGTATGCGTGAAATGCTTTCAACCACAGCTGCTCTTTATGGGCAGGGCATGGGCGAGAAAGTTGCTTTGATTACTGACGGACGTTTTTCTGGCGGGACACGCGGTTTTTGTATTGGCCATGTTGGTCCAGAAGCTGCTGAAGGTGGTCCGATTGGATTGTTAGAAAATGGAGATATGATCACCATTGATGCTGTAGAAGGCACTTTGGATGTTGACCTCTCTGATGATGAATTGAAGGCGCGCCGTGAAAAATGGCAGCCACGCACGACTGATTATCAGTCTGGCACATTATGGAAATTTGCACAGCAGGTTGGTCCTGCGCGTAAAGGGGCGGTGACGCACCCTGGAGGTAAAGCTGAAGTTGTTTGTTACGCAGACATATAAACTGGTTTCATCAAAAGTGAAACGTAAGTTGGCCTCACTAAAAGTGAAGCAACTGGTTGACTTTGTTCTTTTTAAAGAAGGGAAAAGTCATTTTGCGCCCACTTCTAATTTTAGTGGGGTTAGCAAAACCTTGTCTTTTGTGCAGGTGCTGGTTGTTTCTTTTTTATGTTTTGGCGGGGCTTCTATTGTTTCAGCAGAAGAACGTCAGTCGCTTGAGGGGAAACAGTTTTATCAGAATGAAATCATTCGTGATGATGGAACAACTTTGATTGAAGAGAAAACAATTATTATTGAGCCTCTTCCTCAAGATATTGATAAGCCTCATCTAGTTGAGCCAGCTCCGCTGCCTGGAGACAGGAAAGATCGGGCTTTATCTGCATCACCTCTTGAGAAGAAAAAATTACCAAAAACTAAGATGTCTAGTCCATTACGGCAGGCTTTGAGAGATTATCGTGCGCAGCGCGTTAAAAAGGCCATTTCCGGTTTGGAATTAGCCGCTGAGAATAATTCGTTTTTAGCACGCTATCTACTTGCTCATATTTATAGGACTGGTAAGGGCGTTGGTATCAATCACCGCCGTGCTTATGAATATTATCGAGAGATTGCGACTGAGTTTTCTAGAAATGGTGAATTTGACCATACTCGTAAAGCGCCTTACATAGCACAAGCTTTTGTACAGCTTGCCCGCTATATGGAGAATGGTGTTGCTGAACTTGATATTAAAGCTGATCCGCTTATGGCGCGCATTTTATTTGAAAAGGCCGCTCACTTTGGAGACATTGAAGGGCAATATCAACTGGGGCGTTTTTTGATTGAAAGTGGCAAGATGCGTAATGTGAAGCTTGGCCAGCAATGGTTGACCCGAGCTGCCATGAAGAACAATCCGAAAGCTCAAGCTTACCTTGGGGCGTTATACTGGCAAGGTGATTTGGTCTCCAGGAAGAAAAGTCTAGCACTAGCTTGGATAGAATTTGCACGCCGGAATTCAACAGGGACTGTGAAAAATCAGGTTGAAAGACTTTACCGTGCGGTTCGTTATGACACGACTGAAGATGTTCAAACCCGTGCAGAATTTTACATTGGGCGTTTGCGGACGAAATATAATGTTTTGTGGCGCGAAGAGCCGATGAGAAATGAAGAAAAAGATATTCTTGATGGGATCATTTTAGCTGAGCCACCTAAAGATTTGGACCAAGATCAGCTTTAAAACAAGAGCTACAAGGACCAGATGCCTGATGCGATGGTGAGTGGGCCAGAGAACTTTATGGATGGCGGGCCATCTATGGGGTTTGGTTTTCAGATGTATGATTATGGCGGTGCCTCTGGGCGGTAGTATGCTGGACGGTAGTATACTGAGCGGTAATTTGTTTCAATAATTAAATAGCTAAAAAAACGCCAATTTTAATTGGCGTTTTTTTTATTTATACATCTAATTCAATCCAGATGGGGACATGGTCTGATGGTTTTTCCCAGCCTCTGGTGTAGCGGTCTATTTCGCAATGATTGAGTTTGTCTGTTGCTTGTGGTGATAAGAGCAGATGGTCAATGCGGATGCCGTTGTCTTTATTCCAGGCACCGGCTTGATAATCCCAGAATGTATATTTATGTGCCTTGTTGATGGTTGCTTCAAACGCGCTGGTTAAGCCAAGGTTGAGAATGGCGTGATAGGCTGCTTTTGATTGAGGCAGGTAAAGCGCGTC
>CAXIDO010000459.1:0-2349 GCA_964022745.1 uncultured Methyloligella sp.
GTGCGTATGTTGGGCTTCAAATCGGCGGCCCCATAGGTGCGGCTGTTGGAACCTTGGTCGGTGCATTTGTAGGGGCTTTGGCCGCAGGGTTCGTCAAGAATTTCAGAGTCAAAGTACACAAGGATGGTTGGGTTGAAGTCAAATACGAAACTAGGTTCGCCTAGGAGAGCTTGCGTCAGACCTAACAAGTTGCAGCAGTTTGCGCCTGCGGCGCCGGACGCTCGTTCCTCGCGCCGCTGTGCAAAGCGTTATATGACACAAAATTTTTCGCACCCAATATTGTAGTAGTAATAAGAAATAAGAAATATGAAAATTAAGAAAATAGTAATAAAAAATCTAATTGAACTTCTTGGCTTTAAAGCACAAGAAGGAGAAAAAGATGTTTTCTATAAGAGCTACCCAAGCCATAACGGCTATGTGCTGAAAGTTGACTTCGAAAAGGAAAAAATTGATTACGGAACGAAAATCCAATTGGGGGACTTGACAACAAGTAACTTTGAAAACAGTGAAAATTTTGTAGTTTTGGAAGGAGTGGATAGAGTTCTAGAAAAAGGTTATGCACCTGACAAACTTTCATTGGAACACAAATGGCCAATGGGAAGAAAAGAAAAAGGCAAGTTGGATATCCTTGTCATGGACAAAGACGATAAAGCCTATTTGATGATTGAGTGCAAAACTTGGGGAGATGAATACGAGAAAGAGAAAAAGAAAATGCAACGAGATGGCGGTCAGCTTTTTTCGTATTTCCAACAGGACAAAGCTGCTCAATATTTATGCCTTTACGCCTCCAGAATGCTTGACGGAAAAATTGAGTTTACTAACGATATTGTAAAAGTTGATGAAGCTTGGAAAGAGCTCGACAACCAAAAAGAAATTTTCGATCATTGGAACAAGAACTTTAATGACAATGGAATTTTTGAAGAGTGGGCGAACGCTTACGATATTGAAATTAAATCACTCACAAGGGGTAGGCTAAAAGAACTGACCGAAGAGGATAGCGGTAGAATTTACAACCAGTTTGCCGAGATACTAAGGCACAATGTTGTTTCAGATAAACCCAATGCCTTCAACAAAATTTTCAATTTGTTTCTCTGCAAAATCGTTGATGAAGACCGTAAGCACGATGAAGAATTGAAATTTCAATGGATTATTGAAACTGACACCAATGAGGATTTGCAAAAACGTCTTTCAGACCTTTATAAACAAGGGATGAAAGAATATTTGACCAAAGAAGTAACAGACTACAATGATGAACAAGTAGAAGAAAAACTCTACGCCCTTGATGCAGCCGTAAGAGACCAAATCCGGGAAATGTTTACTCGTGTGCGGTTGCACAAAAACAACGAGTTTGCTTTTAAAGAGGTTTATGACGAAAAATCGTTTGAAGAAAATGCTGTTGTCGTTCGCGAAGTTGTAGAGTTACTCCAACCTTACCAGTTACGTTATGGCCACAAGCAACAGTTCTTAGGTGATTTTTTCGAATTGTTGTTAAGTACAGGCATAAAACAAGAGGCTGGGCAATTTTTTACTCCTGTTCCTATAGCCAAATTTATAATTTCGTCATTGCCACTTCGTGAACTTATTAACCAAAAAATTGAAAATGACGAAACTCAGATTCTACCCTATATCATTGACTATGCCGCAGGTAGTGGGCACTTCCTTACCGAATCAATGGATGAAGTGCAAAACATTATCAACAAAATAGATGAAAAAAAACAACGCCCTTCGGTGAAACGAAATTTAAGCAGTTGGAAAATTAATCCTTTTGACTGGGCATATGACTTTGTTTACGGAATTGAAGCTGATTATCGCTTGGTTAAAACCGCTAAAGTTAGCTGTTTCCTAAATGGCGACGGTTTGGCAAATGTTATACACGCAGACGGTTTAGATCACTTTAAAAAAAGTACTGACTATAAAGGCAAGCTCAAAGAAGTAAGTAAAGATGACCCTAAAGACAATGGCCTTTTTGATGTTTTGGTGGCTAACCCTCCTTACTCGGTTTCGGCTTTTAAGAACACCCTTAAAAACGGTGGAGAGTCCTTTGAGCTTTTTAATCGACTAACTGACGAGAGTTCTGAAATTGAATGTTTGTTTATTGAGCGTACCAAACAACTTTTGAAACCCGGTGGTTGGGCTGGAATCATTTTGCCAAGCTCGATTCTTGGTAATTCGGGAATTTACACAGATGCCCGAGAAATCATTCTAAAATATTTCACCATTAAAGCCATTGCTGAATTTGGATCAAATACCTTTATGGCAACAGGCACAAACACTGTAACACTCTTTTTAGAGCGCAGATCCAACAACGATTGGAAAAAAATAGAAGATGCCATTAAAAACTTCTTCGAC
>CAXIDO010000460.1:0-2340 GCA_964022745.1 uncultured Methyloligella sp.
CAGTCACCTCACGCCGCGCCTCAAGAAGGACATGCTCACGGGCAGAAGGTATGAGTTGTCGCGGGATGAGTTTAAAAATTATGAGTGATATCATATTTTAAACCAAGTTTACTTATTTAAAGTGTCAAAAGGAAACCTTATTAAACACTTTGTTTTTAGAAAAATTTTTCTTGCGCAATTTAATTATTATCGAATGTTTGAATTTTTTGCTCTAACGATAAATCATGCTTGCTCAAGGTTGTAAGTTAATATTAGAAACAGAAGTTCAAAATCTGATTTTCTAGTATGAAAGTAGAACACACAAAATGAACCTCGATGATCTTTCTCTTCAAGAACTTAAAAGCCTTCAAAACGATGTTGCTGTTGCGCTTTACAACTTTGAAAAGCGCAAGAAGGCAGAGGCTCTTGCGGAAATCAAATCTTTGGCACATGCAAAAGGCTTTTCTCTGGATGAGCTCTTGGGTGGTGAAGCGGCTAAAGGTAAACGTGCGCCCGCTGTTGCAAAGTATGCTGACCCAGAAAACCCAGACAACACATGGTCAGGCCGCGGCCGCAAACCAAAATGGCTAGTGGCACAGCTTGATCAAGGAAAGTCAGTTGAGGACTTTGCTCTTTAAGCCTTATAAGCTTTTTAGGGCTGCTTGCCACCGCTACAGACAGTTGGACGAGTAGCGGGCAGTCCTAACTTTCAACTTCCTTCAAATTACCCCAATATTCAGGCAAGGTAAGGCGCTATCAGCATCTACCGCATTGTATTGGAGCAACATTATGAAGTACGTCTTCTATGACTTTGAAACCACTGGGATAAGCCCAGAATTTGATCAACCGCTTCAATTTGCTGCTATCGTGACAGATGCAAGTCTAAACGAACTTGAGCGGATCGACATACGGTGCCAGGTTGCTCCTCATATACGACCATCTCCATTTGCTCTGCATGTCACCAACATAAAGCCAGAGCAAACAACCAATAAAAACCTACAAACGCCATTTGAGTTTGCACAGACATTGCAGGCGTTCACAGAGGCTTAGGCACCAGCTTGTTGGCTAGGATATAATACAATCGCATTTGACTAACCGATGATGCGACAGATGTTTTATCAAAATCTTCAGCCGAACATATTTGCCACGCAAATTAATGGGAACACCCGCCTTGATTTTATGGAAATGGTTTTTGCCAACTATGCTGAGGAAAATAATACGTTAGCTTGGCCAAAGAATAATAACGGTAAGCGGAGCTTTAAGCTCGACTAATTATCTCCTCATAATGGGTTTGCGCATGAGAATGCTCATGATGCATTAGCAGACGTCGAGGCCACGATTTATATTTTCAACAAAATCAAAGAGGGCGCGCCTGAACTATTTGGAAAATTACTCCAAGCTGCTGATAAAACATTTATTGCGAGCTTGCTTCGAGGGTTTGTCCCAATGGAAGTTACTCTACGGTTTGGTGCCCACCCACCAAAAACATATCAAGGGTGCTTTTGTGGTGCGAATAAAGATAACCCTAACTCAATTGGCTTTGCAGATTTTTCATTAATTGGCGCAGACGAGTTTACGATGACATCTCAGGTCGGTGTTACACAGGCAATTGAAGCGTCGCCAAAGAAAATTCGCAACCTAGCAGTAAATAAATCAGAGACTTTTCGAATTATAGAAAACCCTACAGAGGAAATGCTGCACACTTGTGACCAAATTAAAGCTTCTACTGAGGTACAAGGTTTTGTGTCTGAAGCACTTGCAGCGCGTTTTAGTCAAGAAGAACCCATTGAGGTGGAGGTTGAAGACCAAATCTATTCCAACTTAACTAGTCAACAGGACAAAAGCCTTCTGGAACTCTTCCAGACTGCTTCGTGGTCAGAGAGAGCTAACATTATCAACAAACTTAATGACAGGCGCCTAAAACAGTTAGGCAAACGGCTAATCGCCTTTTACGCGCCAGAGCTTTTGACTGAGCAACAACGCACGGACTTCAGGAATTTCCTTTGTCAGCGATGGTCGGCACCCATTGATCAAGCGCCATGGATGACTGCGGAAGAAGTCTGGATCGCACTTGATAAGCTTAGCTCAGATATTGAGGTCAGTGAGTGGCGCAAGTTTCATCAAGATCGGATAGCTGCGGCTGCTCGTTAAGACTTACAAAACTTGGCCTTTTTCATAGTCAAAGTAATTCTACAGCCTCGCTCAGCTGCTCAGAATTCACATCGATATATCTCTGGGTAGTGCTTATATGACTATGCCCCGCCAATTCTGCTAGCAATCGCACGCCCACGCCTTTGTTAGCCAGCCGTGTGATGTAAGTCCTGCGCCCCGAATGGCTTGAAGCATCTTTGAGCCCCACAG
>CAXIDO010000461.1:0-2331 GCA_964022745.1 uncultured Methyloligella sp.
TCAATCAAGCACAAACGTCCTTGAGGAAAAGTGAAGAAAGGCTGAAAGGGGTGGTTGCGGATTTGGAAAGGGCAAATGTTGATTTGAAAAGGTTCACTTTTGTGGCTTCTCATGATCTTCAAGAACCGCTACGAAAATTGCAACAATTTTCTATTTTTCTTGAAGAAGATTGCTCTGCAGAATTAAGCGAAGATGCTCATTATTTTCTGAGTGTCATCAAGGCATCAAGCCAACGAATGAGCCAGTTAATAAAAGACCTTTTGAGTTACTCACGCAACAGCAGTAGTGAATTGAACCTTGTGGAGGTTGATCTTGCAGAGTTGGTGAAAAGTATTGCAACCGAATTTGAGGTTCTGATTTCTGAAACTAATGCAGATATTGTGGTTGGAAAATTACCGCTTATAACGGGTGACCCAACTGCTCTTGGGCATTTGCTTCGTAATTTAATTAGTAATGCGATTAAATACCGGGCCCCGGGGAGAGACCCTAGAATAGAGATAAATAGTTACAAACCTGAAGATGGCGATGTTTTAAAGCTAATTGTGCAAGACAATGGTATCGGCCTTGATATGAAGTATGCGGATCGAATTTTTGAGCCTTTCCAACGGTTGCATAATGAAGCTGATTATCCTGGTTCTGGAATTGGACTAGCTATTTGTAAAACGATTTGCCAGCGGCATGGCTGGGATATACAAGTTAAAGGTGAGGCTGGGAATGGTGCGAAATTTATAATCAGTATTCATTCAGCTAAAAACTAAGCAGATCTTGAAAGATAAAAAGATAATGCATTCTGTGGCTTTGTAGAGGGTTGCAAGATGATTTTTAATGTCCAGTAAAAAGAAGAAACTATCTATTTTCTTGAGGTTGAGACTGCAGATATCATCTCAAATTGTATTTTATCTTCAGCATTTTGCCTTTCTTTTTAATATGTATTGAGAAGTTTCTGCACTTTAGTACTAATTGGGTATCGCTGTAATGCTTTGTTTACTCTAATAGATTTGTATGCGGATTAATATTTTCTGATTATAAAAATAATTTAATTCGTGGAATATCTTATGCAAAACAATTCCTCTATTTTGTTTAGTGTGAAGAGAGGTTCTCTCTCTTTTAAAATCTACTTAATTGTTTTTTTAGCTATGCTTGGAGTTTGTGGGCTATTGGTTGTTTCTTTGAACAACAGTCATACAGACCTGTTAAATACAAAAAAGGCTGAGTTGAAGCACCTTGTTTCAACAGCCAAAAGTATCGCCGTTTCTTTTCAAAAACGGGAGCTCTCAGGCGAGTTTACTAAGGAAGAAGCGCAAAAAAGAGCGAAATTTGCTTTATCCGAATTACGGTATCAGGGCTCGAATTATTTTTGGGTTACTGATCGTTTTCCTAAGATGATTATGCATCCGATTAAACCGCAATTGGATGGTAAAGACCTTACTGGCATTCAAGATCCAAATGGGGTTCCTTTATTTGTTGCTTTTGTGGATGCAACTAAGGAAACCGGTTCAGGCTATGTTGATTATATGTGGCCGAAACCTGGTGCTGAAGCTCCGCAAGGGAAGATTGCTTTTGTTAGTAATTTTGAACCTTGGGGGTGGATTATTGGAACCGGATCTTATGTGGATGATATAGAAGCGGTGTTTTGGCATGACGCCAGGTCATTACTCCTTATTGCTTTCATGATTTTTATCTCGGTTTTAGGGGGCTCTCTCTTGTTAGCTCGCTCGATTGTTCGTCCTATGAAACAAATGACGACTTCTATGCAGAAGCTATCTGAAGGGCAGATGGATATTGATGTATCTTATGATGACCGTAAAGATGAAATTGGCCAAATGAGCCAGGCACTTAAAGTGTTCCAAGTTAATGCAACAGAGCGGGTTAAACTATCCAGGGAACAAGAAGAGCAAAAGAAACTTGCTCAGGAAGAACAGCGATCTGCTTTAATGAAAATGGCAGACAAATTTGATAATGAAGTGCGTTCAATTGTTTTGAGTGTGAGTAATTCATCTCATAATTTAAAAGCTATGACTGAAGATGTTTCAGAAGGCTCTCAAGAAAATGTAGATTGCGCTGGTGCGATTGCTCAGGCCATGGATACGACCAGTAAAAATGTTGAAACGGTTGCCCGCGCTTCACAAGAAATGTCAGCTTCAATTTCTGAAATTTCAGGTCAAATGGTTCAGTCTAACGAGGTGTCAACTGTTGCTGTTTCTGAAGTGAAAAAAGCAAATGAAGTTATTGAGGGGCTTTCAACTGCCTCGCAGGCTATTGGCAATATTGTTAAGCTAATTCAAGATATTGCTGAGCAAACAAACCTACTTGCTTTAAATGCAACCATTG
>CAXIDO010000462.1:0-2274 GCA_964022745.1 uncultured Methyloligella sp.
TGGCTTTATAGATTTCGTTTCCCTATGCTTAGACCTTCTTGCAGACTAAATTTCCCACTGGGCGCATTTGCGATCAATGGTTTTTCTTGAAATACCTAATCGTCTTGCGGCTTCCGCTCTATTGCCATTTGATGTTTCCAGGACTTTTAGAATATGACGCTTCTCAACCTTATCCATCCTCTCTGAATTCAGATCTTCTGTGGATGTATTTTTGGTTTGGAATTGTGTGGGGTAGGCCCCTAGAATGAGTGAACGTTCTATAAAGTTGCGTAGTTCTCTCACATTTCCTGGCCATTCCATCTTGGTGAGGCCCTCTAAAACAGTTTTAGTGAGCGGCAGAGATTGCACACCCAGTTCGCGAGAAAACTTTTCAACAAACATTTCTGCCAGTTCTTTTATATCTCCTCTGCGTTGTCGTAATGGCGGCATGGCTATGTGCATAATATTCAGGCGATAGAATAAATCTGAGCGGAAACGTCCCTCTTCTACCTCCAAAGGTAGATCTGCGTTCGTTGCAAATATGAACCTGACATTGACAGGAACTTCCCGCTCCGAGCCGACAGGCCTGATTTTTTTGTCCTCAATGGCACGCAATAACTTACTTTGCATAGCTAGTGGCAATTCAGCAATTTCATCCAGGAACAAGGTTCCACCACTTGCATATGAGAACAGGCCTTCTCTGCGGCCAAGGGTTTCGCTTGTTGCCTCTTTTAATTGACCAAAAAACTCACTCTCAATCATATCTTCTGCAATGGCTGCGCAATTGACTGGTACAAATGGCTGATCAGCTCTGTCTGATAATGAATGAAGCGTTCGAGCCGCGATTTCTTTGCCCGAGCCAGATTCACCTGTGATGAGTACAGATGTTGGCATCGGCGCGACGCGTTCTAATGTATTTCTGATTTCTGAAATGGCTTTAGAGGAACCGATTAACCTGTTGTGTTGACTGTCCTCATTTGAGTTCGCTTCTAATTCATACCGTAGGAGAAAATTTTCTCTACGCAAACGAATACGGTCTAAGCAACGGGCAACAGCATTTAAGATTTGGTTTGAGCGAAATGGTTTTAAAACAAAATCAACAGCACCGGCTTGTAGTGCTCTTATTGCTGTTTCCAAATCTGCGTAAGCTGTAATTAAAATAGCGTCTGCGAAAAAACCAATTGTTCTTTGCTCGACCAACCATTCAACACCTGATTGCCCTGTCATGATGTTATCTAGTATGACAACATCAAAATGGCCTTTATCAAGGGCGAGTGAGGCTTCTTTGGTATTTGAAGCTTCAACAACTTCCTTGCAACGGGGCTTTAGCATTTTCACTAAGAAATTTCGTATACCAGGTTCATCATCGACGATGAGTATAGAGGCTTGCGATAACCATGGCCCAAATTCAAGGTTCTGACCTTCTTTGTAATTATTTTTTATAGGCACAATTTTTTGCTGATCAGGCATTGGGGGTGCTCCCGCTTTCAAAGTGTAAACTCTTTACATTCACTATGCTCAGCATTGTGAAGCTTTGCAAGTCTCTCCTTTTTATAAACTTAAGGACTGCTTGCTATTAAATTGGCCTTTAATGGTGGGTAGAAATTCGATCTACTTGGTATTTTATGGACAGTTATTGCTCTCCTCTTAATTCCTCACGAAAGAATATCTCATCTATCTTGTTGATTTTTAATTGTTTTCTTAATTCAAGATGTACTATTTCTTGAACAAGCTTTTATTTTTATTACTTGCTTATTAGGCTACTTATAAGCCATAAATGCAGGAGTAAATGCTAAATATTCACCTACTGATATTTTCAATTTATGATCGGGGACATTATGAAAATCGCTGTTGCTGGCATTGGCTATGTCGGACTATCTAATGCTATTTTGCTCGCTCAAAATCATGAAGTCGTGGCTGTTGATATTGTTTCGTCAAAAATAGACATGCTAAATCGTGGCATCTCTCCTATTATTGATGATGAAATTAAAGATTTTCTTGAAACAAAACAATTAAACCTACTGGCAACATTAGATAAAAGGGTTGCTTATGAAGGTGCTGACTACATCATCATTGCGACACCAACGGACTATGACCCTGAGACTAACTTTTTTAATACCAGCTCGATTGAAGCGGTGATCCGAGATGTTTTAGAGATTAACTCTGAAGCTGTAATGATTATTAAATCAACTATTCCTGTTGGATATACAGCAAAACTTCAAGATGAATTTAATTGCCCAAATATCATTTTCTCACCTGAATTTTTAAGGGAAGGGAAAGCACTATATGACAACC
>CAXIDO010000463.1:0-2273 GCA_964022745.1 uncultured Methyloligella sp.
AGCTCAATATGTTTAACATCACCTTCTTTTTGGTACTTTTCTCGCTCTTTCATATGGGGTAAAGAAGGGATTGCTCCACTTTTAAAATGGGAATATGTCGATTTTTTCGCCATTAATGCCTTAATTTTGTTAAAATGACGCTACTTTACACAATTCGTGGGTTGAACATTTCTCTCCTGTGCAATAGTAAATTGGCTGAGGCATTTGTCATATATTTGAAATATAGCTTGCCCTTTTGGAAACAGAGTGAAAAATTGGTACATGGCCTTAAGATTAGTGCCACCCAATTTTAAAGTAACAGATATCCATTTTAGGAGTTGATTTGTCGTGACGTTAAAGGCGATTGATGGTGGTGCGAACAAGCATGTGACGTTCCCAATACGGGAACCAGGTACTATTCACCTAAATAACAGCCGCGCAGAGCTATATGATGTAGCTATCGAGCGTGGCGAAGGTAAGCGGGCAGCAAATGGAGCCTTTGCTGTAACCACTGGACAACATACGGGACGCTCAGCGAAAGACAAATATGTCGTTCGTGATGCATCTACCGAAGATACGATCTGGTGGGACAATAGCGCTGCTATGACCCCTGAACAATTTGCAACCTTGAAAGAAGACTTTCTAGCGCATGCAAATAATCGCGAATTGTTTGTACAAGATTTATTCGCTGGCGCTGATCCTGTCCATAGGTTAAATAGCCGCATCTATTGTGAATTTGCCTGGCACGCTCTGTTTATCCAGCATCTAATGATTGAACCAAGTGCACAAGATAGAGAAAATTTTGACATTGGTTTCACCATTGTAGATCTCCCAAGCTTTAAAGCAGATCCTGCCCGTCACGGCACTCGCTCTGAAACTGTTATTGCTCTTGATCTTGCAAACAAGCTTGTTCTTATTGGTGGCACTGAATATGCCGGTGAGATGAAAAAATCTGTTTTCTCTTATCTGAACTATATCCTTCCTGAAAAAAATATTATGCCGATGCACTGCTCTGTTAATGAAGATGCTTCAGGCAACTCTGCTGTTTTCTTCGGTCTATCTGGAACGGGTAAGACAACTCTTTCAGCTGATCCTAAACGTCCACTTGTTGGTGATGACGAACATGGCTGGGCTCCTAACGGTGTCTTTAACTTTGAGGGTGGCTGCTATGCGAAGGCCATTCGCCTTTCTGAAGACGCTGAGCCTGAAATTTACGGCGCTATTAACCGCGAGCATGCGGTAATGGAAAATGTTGTTCTTAGTGATGCAGGCGTGCCTGATTTTGATGATGGCTCTTTAACTGAGAACACACGCGGTGCCTATCCTCTTGATTTCATTAAAGGTGCTAGCGAAACTGGCATGAGTGGCCAGCCTTTAAATATTGTTATGCTAACAGCAGATGCTTTTGGTGTTTTACCTCCAATTGCGAAACTTACACCAGCTCAAGCGATGTATCACTTCCTTTCAGGCTATACAGCTAAAGTTGCTGGTACTGAAAAAGGTGTCACAGAGCCGACTGCTACATTCTCTACATGTTTTGGTGCGCCATTTATGCCGCGTCATCCAAGTGTTTATGGCAACTTGCTTCGTGACTTGATTGCTGAGCATAAAGTTGATTGCTGGCTTGTTAATACCGGTTGGACTGGTGGCAAGTATGGTGTTGGTAATCGGATGCCTATTAAAGCGACGCGCCGCCTTCTTGACGCTGCCCTTGGTGGTAGCTTGAAATCTGCGCCTATGCGGGTTGATCCAATTTTTGGATTTGAAGTGCCTGAGCAAGTTGAAGGTCTTGATGATCAATCGATTTTGACACCACGTGAGACTTGGGCTGACAAAGCTAAATATGATCAAGGTGCTGCTAAACTTGTTGAGATTTTCGTTGAAAATTTCAAGAAGTTTGAAAGCCATGTGGCTGCTGATGTTAGAGCTGCAGCTCCTCAAATTCAGGATGCAGCTGAATAAATTTTCAGTTTCAAAGAATTAATTAAAGGCTGCTCTTTAGCGGCCTTTTTTTTTGCGTAATTTTTTCTTAAAATTTTTAGCGTGGCTTTAACGCTTTTGTTTATATTTTGCGATTTGATCAATTTCATATTCTGTTTTTACAATACCCCTGTCTTTTCACTTCTGATTAATCAGCTTTGGAGGCCATATATGGTTTACTCATTTCTACTCCGCACTCCTTTTTATCTGAAGTGTTTTTTACTTTCTCTCTTTTGTGTTTTTTCTTTATCAACTTTTGCTTTTGCAGAAGCACTACAGGCACAGCTCAAACAACTCCCTACGTGCCACGGTCT
>CAXIDO010000464.1:0-2268 GCA_964022745.1 uncultured Methyloligella sp.
GAAGGAGCACTTAAATACGACGGTTGCTTGTGGGCAACCTGAAGGAGCACTTAAAAATGAAAGACGATGCATCTTCAAAAGAAGCTCCCTTCAACTTGAGTGAATTCACAGTTGGTCAAAGAGCTATTCAAACCCCAGACGCTGTTGCCCTTAAAATCATAAGTAAAACTCCCCAAAATTCACTACCCAATAGCTGGACATATAGCGACCTGGACCACGCCATTAGAAGCATAGCAAATGGCCTCTTAAACAAAGGTCTGCAGCCGGGTGACTTTCTTCCTCTTCGCCTAAGAAGTGATACACCATTTGCACTCACTTTTTTTGGAGCAATTGCAGCCGGCATCGTACCCATCCCTCTTTCTCCGGGGCTAACAGCCAAAGAAGTCTCCTTCTTTTTGAAAGATACAGACGCTAAACACTGCGCCGTATCAGCGAACTTGAAAATGCCAACAGAGCTCCAACATCATGTTGAACAAATTACCGAAGAAGAGATTCTGTCTTTCCTGGAAAAATCACAACCTCTCGCCTATGCAAAAACTTATGAGGATGATCCCGCTTTTTTAATTTATTCATCAGGCACGACCAACAAACCAAAAGGTGTGTTACATGCCCAGCGTGTCATCAAAGGCCGCTTGCCAATGCAAGCAGGTTGGCACCAAATGAATAAAGAGGACATTGTCCTCCACGCTGGTGAATTTAATTGGACATACACATTAGGCGTCGGCCTAATGGATCCTTGGATTTGGGGCGCAACCGCATTAATCTATTCAGCACAAACCTCTAAGGAAAAAACACCAGACCTCTGGACAGAATTAATCAAAACTCATGGCGCAACAATGTTCGCAGCCGTCCCTGGCGTTTACAGACAAATCTTAAAATATGCGGAACCAACTCCAGAGGATCTAAAAACACTGCGCCATGGATTAACCGCTGGTGAAG
Organism: uncultured Methyloligella sp.; assembly: GCA_964022745.1. Taxonomy (GTDB): domain Bacteria; phylum Pseudomonadota; class Alphaproteobacteria; order Rhizobiales; family HXMU1428-3; genus HXMU1428-3. The sequence goes on from CAXIDO010000464.1 coordinate 940, forward strand.
CTTTAAATGAAGGCTTACACAATGAATGGCAAAAGCAAACAGGCACAAAACTATATGAAGCCTTAGGCCAAAGTGAAATTTCCACATATGCCTCAACAACAATGGGGATCAAGAACATCCCAAAAACCAAAGGACAGATACAGCAAGGCCGCATCGTCACTATTCTTAAAGAAGAGCCAGCTCTTAAAGAAAAGACATTTCTTAAAGAAAAATCATCCCCTAAAACACCAATTGAGTGCACAAAAGGTGAAGAAGGATTAATAGCCATCCATAAATCTGACCCGGGTCTGATGCTTAAATATTGGAACAGACCAGAGGAGATGAAAAATGCTTTTTGCGGGGATTGGTTTATCACCGGTGATAGAGGCATCATTGATGAAAACAACTATCTTACACATTTAGGCCGGGCAGATGACGTCATGAATGCGCAAGGATACCGTGTGTCACCTCAGGAAATTGAAACCATATTAAACTCCCATAAAGAAATTTCTGAAGCCGCCGTTTTCGAAAATCAAATACGTGATGATTTATCAATCATTACGGCCTTAATCGTTTTAAAAGATGAAACTTTGAGCAAAACCTGCGTCCTAGATGACCTAAAAACATCACTGCAGGGCACTTTAGCACCTTACAAACACCCCAAATCCTTTCATTTCATAAAAAAACTCCCCCGCAACTTAGCCGGAAAAATAATTCGTAAAGAATTAAAAAATTTGGCGCCTTAACCCCTGTAAAATTACCAGTTTTTAAAGGAAATAATGCAATAGTTTGGAGTGGATTTAAAAATTATGGAACATCAAATGACCGAGAAAAATACAGTCATACTTGTTGGCTCAAGCAATACAGCCTCAAACCAGCAACAAAAATTGATGAACGCCATAAACCAATCTGGTTTCAAAACGATTGATACCACTTTTCAAGATCTAGCCTCAGCTTTAAAACAAGCCCACGCCCACGACATCCTCATCTTCAACCTTGAAGGTCTAACCGAGGAGACCGGCTTTTTAAAATGCAACAAGCTGGCAGAAACCATCAAAAACAATCCAGCAACAAGCACGATTAAAATTCTCAGTGTTGGCATTTCAAATTCAATTTGCGATAAAACCAAAGAAATTTTCAATCACTCATTTAATGATCTTCTTTTTGGCCCCATAAGAGTCCCTTCAATAATATCCCGTCTAAAATCACTTGTTAGACTGGATACAATGGATAAAGAATTAAATCGTCGTAGCGCAATCAATGAGCAATATGGGCTTACCCAAAAATACAATCGTTCATCTCTTGTCTCCCTTGAAAACTCAACCCTTTTGGTCACAGGTAGACCGAATG
>CAXIDO010000465.1:0-2263 GCA_964022745.1 uncultured Methyloligella sp.
CCCATTACCACGCGGTGCGCGTTCTGGGGGCCTCGGCCTATGGCGCGCCGCAAATCATTAGAACCAAGTGGATCCATAGCTTCATGATAATAATCATCGATTTGCGTCAATTTACGGTTCAAGAGGCGCCGCCACGTGCGAGCCGGAAATGCTTCGACATCCGGTACACCAGGCTTAAAGTCAATGAATAATGGGTCTTGTCTATAGGAGTTTGTTTCAAATAATGGAGTGGGGAGAGGTGTTTCTTCAAAAGTAGGCTTGTCTTCTGAAAGTTGAGCATCAGCTTCCATTTCTTTCAGATCAGTCAATAAATCCTGTGTCTCATTTTCTGGCTGGGTGGGGGGGGTGTCTAAATTTTGCGGTATCAAACCACTATCTGGAATAGCATCGCTAACAAAAGTGCCAATAGACCGTTTGCTCTCAATGTACCCTTCCTCAAGCAGTCGATCATAAGCAAGTACAACAGTATTTCGAGAAACGCCAAGCTGTTCACTAAGAGCTCTGGTTGCAGGTAAGGGAGTGCCTGAAGTTAGCTGTCCATCAATGATCATAGCGCGCACTTGTTCAAAAAGCTGCGCCTGCAAAGGCCTGCCGGTATTCACATTCAGCATGAGAGCTACATTTTCAGCAGCTTTTAACATGAGTCACACGACATGGTTAAAAAGGACCTTAAGGTTGATGAGAGACATCTCTCATGATGAAAACAGCAATAATTCTTCTAATTTAGTCTCACTCTTGTTTATCTTGGTTTATAGTGAGACTTTTAAAATTTAATTGGGATTTGGCGGTGAGCTGATCAACCGTGGACCCATTGAAATTCTGTTTTTTATACTAAAAATAAGTCCAATTTCCAACAACTTTATGGGTCCACATGGACGAAAGGCTGAAAAAAGGCAATTTGTCGCGTAAATTACAGAGATTTAATGTAAAAATTGCCCTTTCAGCCTATCCCCAAATCTAAGAGCTCTCTAAACTTCAAGCTGCTCCTGTTGATTGGTTAGCAAGCTTTAGCCAGACCTAGATTGAATTTTGAGCGAGATTTTTAATAATGAAGGAAGATATTTTATGGTTATGAGCAGAAAAATAAAAACACAGATGAGTTTAGGTCGTTTGTGCAAAAAACTCGCTTTGCCGGTACTTGGTTTTTGTTTTTCACTCGGTTTAATCTCAAAAGCATCAGCCGCAACTGTTGAATATACTTGTAATGAAGGCATTCCACTCATTGTCGAGTATCTAGAGGAAAATGATGTTTCAATCGCCAAAATTTCTCATGATAGCTCTCCCAAAATCACGTTAGTCAGCGTCAGGGCAGGTTCAGGCTCAAAATATTCAAATGGCAATTGGGTTTTGCATGTAAAAGGAAAAACAGCACTTGTTGGAACCCAAGGTGAATTTGATGATCAATGCACAGAAGTGACGAGCTCCAATCATAATGAACCTCGCAGAGAGTCAATTACTTTTCCAAGGCAAGCAAAATCGTGGGGCGGCATAGTTCGCTCTGGACCAGGCCAGAATTATAAGAAAAGAGCATCTTTAAGAGAAGGTGAATGGATCACTCTGCTAGAAAAAACAGGCGAAATGTTCCAGGACCGTCCCTGGTTTAAAATCAAATACCGCGGCCGTATCGGCTACCATTGGGGCGGCATCGTCTGCTCAGTCGGCACATACGTAGAAGGCACTTATCAGGTTTGTAATTAATGCGGATGCCTTGTGGGCATCTGAAACGCTCTAGAATGTAGGCCCAAGCGCGTTTTGTGCTTGGAATAACCTTGAGAGAGGAGCTCTCTATACGAAGAAGGAGTGATGCCACTTCGGCGTCAGGACATGACGAAGCGTCAGCGTAGTCCGGTGCTTAGCACCGCACCTCGTAGGCCCAAGCGCGCTTAGCGCTTGGAATAGCCGTGAGAGAGAAAGCGCAGTTGCTGGTGGGCAAACTGAAGCGCAACAAAGCGCGGTTGCAAGTGGGCATCTGAAGCGTCACTAAGAAACTAAACTAATTCAGCTTATTAAAAAAGAACTCATCGCTAGACCCTACTATTTTAGGGTCTGGCAAAGTTGCGATTTCTGTGTCCTTGGCTCCATAGTCCACTTTGCTCAATACAAGTTTAATCGCATTAAGGCGGGCCCGGCGTTTATCATTTGAGTAAATCACTGTCCAAGGCGTTTTGGGTTTATGCGTTGCTTTAAACATCTGTTCTTTAACAGCGGTATATTCATCCCATTGATTAAGTGCTTCAAGGTCAATGGGAGATATTTTCCAGTG
>CAXIDO010000466.1:0-2235 GCA_964022745.1 uncultured Methyloligella sp.
GACGAAGATAAACAAAAGAATGAAATTACAGCTCTATCGAAAAAGACAATACAGCAAGCGATGCAATTAGGTTTAAAAGTTGATATGAAAATTGATAAAATCCTGGCTGGTTTGCGACAGGAACGCGCGTCTTTAATTTCCGTCATAGAGGGGAAATGTGCAAACTACTCCGTAATTGTCGAACAACATTATGCAAATTGCACCAATGTTAGCAAAATGGCTGAAAAGCTGGTTAAGAACTGGGAACCGAAACACCGAGGATCAGCCGCCGAATAAACACTATGCTATTCACTTGATTCTTGATTTAAAATGACACTCGGCCCCTCCCTCAATAAAGAGATGGGGCCGAAATTTTTTGCGTTTTAAATTATTTTACGACAAGCTTGCGCAGAAGCGGATGATGCGGTCGCAAGCTTCTTGTAAGGCTTCGGTTGAGGTGGCGTATGAGGCTCTGAAATATGGTGACAGGCCAAAGGCTTCGCCGTGGACTGCTGCCACACCTTCTTGCGACAGAAGCGCTGTTACAAAATCTTCGTCTGTTTTAATAACAGTGCCATCTTTTGTTGTTTTGCCGATACAGCCTTCGATTGATGGGTATACGTAAAACGCACCTTCTGGCATTGGGCAGAAAATACCTTCGGCTTGATTTAGCAAATTCACAACTAAGTCTCTGCGTTTGGCAAAAGCGTCTCTGCGTTCATTCATAAAGTCTTGGCTGCCGTTTAGCGCTTCAACTGATGCCCATTGACTGATCGAGCACGGGTTTGATGTTGATTGAGATTGCACTTTTCTCATGGCGCTAATTAATTCTACCGGACCACCTGCATAGCCAATGCGCCAACCTGTCATCGCGTAAGCTTTAGCAACACCGTTCATAGTGAGTGTGCGGTCTTTTAATTTCGGCTCCACTGCAACCACGGATTTAAATTTAAAATCACCATAGGTTAGGTGCTCATAAATATCATCAGCTAAAATCCAAACATGGGGATGTTTCAAAAGAACATCAGTAAGCCCCTTGATTTCTTCAGCTGTATAAGCGGCACCAGTTGGGTTTGATGGTGAGTTAAAAATCAACCATTTGGTTTTATCTGTAATGGCTGCATCGAGTTGTTCAGGTGTGAGTTTAAACCCGGCATCAGCGCCAGCTTCTAGTGATACCGGAGTGCCACCTGCTAGTAGTGTGATGTCTGGATAGCTCACCCAATATGGTGCTGGGATGAGCACTTCATCACCGGGGTTTATGGTTGCCATGATCGCGTTATAGATGATGTGCTTCCCGCCGCAGGCAACAGAAATTTCCGATGGCTGATAGCTAATTCCGTTTTCGCGCTCGAACTTATCGACAATGGCTTGCTTTAATTCTGGAATGCCATCAGGTGCGGTGTATTTGGTTTTTCCAGCATTGATGGCTTCAATGGCGGCATGTTTAATATTATCCGGCGTATCAAAATCTGGCTCTCCTGCACCGAGGCCGATGACGTTTTGTCCGGCAGCTTTTAGTTCTGCTGCTTTGGTTGACACGGCAATTGTTGGTGATGGTTTAACACGTGCGAGACTATCCGCTAAGATACCCATAGATACGGCCTTTCAAGATAATAAGAGTGATAATATTCGTTTTTTAAATTTATTTGGTTTTACCGTGCTTGAAGGGCATTGTTTCAGATGTTTTTGAAACCTTGGCCCCAATTTAATTCCAACGGCTAACTTTTGAATAAATTTTCTTGTGGGATTTTTTACAAATATTCCTTTTTGCAAAACATCCAGGGCAGACACTAATCCTCCCTTTCACTTGATGCAAGGAAGAATCTCTTTAAGTACTGATAATGAGCGAATAAACTTTGCTTAAGCTCTACAAGCCTTCTTCATCTGGCAATTGATAAGCAAGCTGGGCGGCCTGTGCGTTTTCAAGAAAGCGGCGCATTCGGTTTGATAAGTCAATGAGCCCTGCTTCTAGATAGATATCATGGGCCTCAGCAAAGCTGGCTATGGCTTCTTTCAACCCCTCATGAACCCCATATTGCTCACTTAGATCCATCATAATCAAACCTATTTGACTTAACACTTCAGCTCTTTTTCTCGGATTGATGGCTCTTGGCGTTAAATCGATAAATTTTTCATAATAGCTAGCCGCTTCTTTCAGGGCTTGCTCATCAAAGTGCACACGCGCAAATGACGCCAACAATTTTGCCAAATTAACATAAAGCGTACCCTTGATGTGAGGAATATCGAACTCAG
>CAXIDO010000467.1:0-2225 GCA_964022745.1 uncultured Methyloligella sp.
CCATCAAGTACTACATAAAGCAAAATTGCTACTGCGATGAGGATTGCCCATACAAAGGCGAGATCAAATTCCATGTGCTTGTTTCCTCATTAATGTTGAGTTTGGGCATTTTCAGCCGGGTTATTTTTCATTTGGCGAAGGATGTAGATGACCCCAGGTGTAAAGACGAGAAAATAAACAAATACCAGTGCTATCAGTGAGCCCCAAATGCCGGGTGATGCGATGGGAGAGACACTTTCTGAAGTACGAAGGATGCCATAAACTGTGTAGGGTTGGCGGCCAACTTCAGTGACGAACCAGCCAGCAAGCAGGGCGACAAGTCCTGTTGGTCCCATGAGTATGCAGGCTTTGTGGAACAGTTTTTGTGTATAAAGCCGTCCGGTTAGTCGTAAGATTAGTCCGGCTAAGCCGATACCTATCATGGCCATACCAATGCCGACCATTATTCTAAAGCTCCAAAAAACTATGGGCACATTTGGCCAATCTTTTTTGGGCCATTCGCTTAGGCCTTTTACTTCTTCATCCCAACCATGCTTGAGGATCAAGCTGCCAAGTTTGGGAATTTCTAGGGCATAGTCAACTTTACCGGTTTCCATATTTGGTAGCCCGAAGAGAATGAGCGGTGCTCCTTTTTGTGTATGGAAGTGACCTTCCATAGCTGCGACTTTGGCCGGTTGGTGCTCAATGGTATTTAGACCATGCATGTCGCCCGCAATAAGTTGAATAGGGGCAACGATTGTGGCCATCCAAATAGCTAATGAGAACATTGTTCGGGCATGTTTATTTGCACTATCTTTTAGGAGATGGAAGGCTGCGACGCCACCTACAATAAATGAAGTTGTGAGATAGGCTGCCAGGACCATGTGAACCAGTCTATATGGAAAAGACGGGTTAAAGATCACGGCGAACCAGTCGACTGGCACGAACTGACCGACTTCATTAAAACCATAGCCAGCTGGTGTTTGCATCCAACTATTAACCGAAAGGATCCAGAAGGCTGAGAAAAGTGTGCCGATGGCGACGAGGGCTGTTGCTGTGAAGTGTAGTCCCTTACCAACTTTATCCATACCAAAAAGCATAATTCCAAGGAAACCAGCTTCCAGGAAAAAGGCGCTTAAAACTTCATAACCCAGGAGAGGGCCTAGAACAGGGCCGGTTTTATCTGAGAAGACACTCCAGTTGGTGCCGAATTGATATGACATCACAAGACCGGAGACAACGCCCATACCAAAAGTAATGGCGAAGATTTTTTTCCAGTAATGGAAAAGATCGATATAGATGTTTTTTCCTGTGATTAACCAAAGTGCCTCTAATACTGCTAGAAAACTGGCTAGACCTATGGAAAAGGCTGGGAAAATAATGTGAAAAGCGATTGTGAAGGCGAATTGGATACGGGCTAATAAAACAGCGTCAAAATATTCGAGCATGCTTTCTTCCTTGGATGGCTGATTTGTATCTCTTTTATTGCCTTACTATAGGCTGAATTCACATGTGACCAAATGACCTTTTTTAAATCTCTCTGGTTCTTCATAGGACTAAGGTTTAGTTTTTTGTTTGAAAAGTAAAATTCGCAGAAAATTTTGATTGTTGGATCGTAAATTTTGAATTTAAGAGCGGTTTTGGCAACGCTTGATTTTAAATTGCTCATATATCTCTCTTACGAACCGTAAACAGCTTGACGATGGTATCGTCGCAAGTTAGTCGTGGTTTATCAATTATCGTTAATTAAACGAGCGAAACCTCTGTTTAGTCTCTCGTTTTGCGTAATATAGGGGACACGGAAATGGCACAAACTCAGTCAAATAAGCAGGCCGTTATCAAAGAAAAACGAACTGAATTTTCTGGATGGGGGCGTGTTGTTGATTATTTCTTTGGTCGTAACTCCCTTATAGGAATTGCATCTTTAATGCTGCTTGTTATTTCAGGTTACGCGACCTGGAGTGGGATGAGTGACTTTATTTTAGGTGTTCAATCTAGCGGTGTTTCCCAAGGGCGGACTATGCCTGGAGGGCTTTCTGTTTCGAATGAAGCTTTGGTGATTGCCATTGTAGTTGCTCTGACCTTTCTTATGTGGCTGGCATTGCGTGAAACTTTTGGGGCGCAGCGCCGTTTTTCAGAACGGCTTATCACATTACCGCTTTATTTGTTTTTAGCCCTTTGGTCGATCGGTTTTGGGTATGGCTTTTGGTGGAGCTTGATTGCTGGTGAAGAAGCGACCCGGACTA
>CAXIDO010000468.1:0-2214 GCA_964022745.1 uncultured Methyloligella sp.
TGTGGGATGAATTAGAGTTTGATAGATCAGGCTTAAATTTGAGCTTGCCTCAGTCCTTTCATATTTGCCATGTTCTTGAAGCGGGACGAGATGAGTTTTACGTTCACGTTTTTAAAGGTCCTTGCGAAGTAACATCTTTAAGAGAAGTAACAGGGCCAGTTTTGCTTTCATATTCTGATGTAACTGAATTTGTTCAAAAAAATGAAGTACATATTAGTTTTGGTCCTGGCTCAGAGAAATTCTGTGAGTTAAATAAAGCAAGTAATAGTGAAAAATTATCACCGAGCTTTGATGTTCGTTCTGCCGCGTTAGATATTTACGCTGCAGATTTGTTCGAGCTTGATGATGGGTATTTTAAAATTGATGATGAGGTGTGCCCTTTATATTTGCGTGCACCGGATGCGAAACCTCAGTTGGGAAAAACATTGGTACGGAGGCTCTGATGAGAGTTCTGGAAAATGGGTATACTGTTAAAGATTTAGGGATTGATAGCATCAATTGCCTGGCCAACTTGCATAAGACATCCTTCACCCGTGGGTGGGGGGCGCATGATTTCGCTTTATTTTTACAAGACAATAATATGAAAGTTATTGGGGCTTTTTCTAACGGTGATAAAAACCCAAATGCTTTTCTGCTTGTTCGCTGTGTAGCGGATGAAGCCGAGGTAATCTCTATTGCTGTTGGGCGTCGCCATCGGCGCAAGGGAGTGGCTGAAGGCATGCTCGATGTGGCCATTGATACACTCTATGATAAAGGCATAAAAGAACTGCATTTGGAAGTAGATGAAACGAACAAAGGCGCTGTTCAGCTTTATAATCAAGCAGGATTTGAAGTGGTAGGTGAACGCCGTGCTTATTATCAGGGTAAAAAAGGCGAAAAAGCTTCAAGTGCTTTGATGATGCGCTTGGTGCTTGATGAAGAGTAGGATTTTTCATTTACCTGCTTATCTGTGAACGTCCATCTATCAACTGGAACATTTTAAATCATAAGAATATTGTTGTTTTTGGACTTGCTAGCTTTACAGGTGGCAGTTGTTGCCGTTATAGCTTCTATTTAGGGGTATTGGGGGATTTGAGGTAGCTGATGACCGAGAAGAAAGAGGCTGAAGCAAAAAATGTTGATGAAAGTGGGCAAGAGCTTTCATCACTTGAATTATTGTGTGCTGAAAAAAATATGCGCATGACAGATCAACGGCGGATTATTGCTCGAATTTTATCCGAGGCGACAGACCACCCAAGTGTGGAAGATGTTTATTCTCGGGCTCATGAAGTTGATGATAGGATCTCTCTTTCTACAGTTTATCGTACTGTCAGGCTTTTTGTTGATGCTGGAATTGTTGAGAGTCATGATTTTGGTGATGGAAAAGCACGGTTAGAAACGGTAGCTGAAGAGCATCATGACCATTTGATTGATTTGAAAACAGGTCGTGTGATTGAGTTTAGCAATGAAGAAATTGAAAAGCTACAAGAACGTGTTGCGCGTGAACTTGGATTTAAGCTGGTCGACCATCGATTAGAACTGTATGGTGTTCCTCTAGACGAAAATGACTGAATGGTTGGCTTAGCCAGATTAGTAATATATAAAAATTTTGACAAATAACTTTAGTTTTGGGTGTGTGTTAATGTCTTCTTTGCGTGCTGTTTGGGTTCTCTTTTGGTTTTTTCTTATCACTTTAATCCTCATCCCGTTTCAATGGTTGTTTGTAAAATTAAATTTGCCATTGGCGCGTTTACTTCCTCATTATTATCACAAGCTTATTTCTCGTATTATGGGACTGCGCATTCATGTTGACGGTGATATCGTTGACGACAAACCCGTTTTGTTGGTTGCCAACCATATTTCCTGGATGGATATTGTTGTTTTTACGGCTCTGACGCCGCTTTCATTCGTTGCTAAACGAGAAGTTGGGACTTGGCCGGGAGTTAAAGTTTTAGCGAATTTACAGCGTACGATTTTTGTGGATCGTGAGAAAAAAACTGAGAGCTTAAACTCAGCTAAAGAGATTGCGTCGCGCATTGCTGAAGGTGATCATATTGTTCTTTTTCCTGAAGGTACAAGCAGTGATGGAAACAGAGTGTTGAATTTTAAAAGTTCTCTTTTTGCAGCGGCGAGCTTGGCGGACCAAGAAACTAATGTGCAGACAATTGCTCTAGCCTATACATTTTTAGGCGGTGTTCCTCTAGGGCGACGTACACGTCCTTTGGTTGCCTGGTA
>CAXIDO010000469.1:0-2196 GCA_964022745.1 uncultured Methyloligella sp.
CTTTTTGTGTAGCGTCCAGCGGCCAAACCTCTTGTCCTGTCTGAAGTGACGCCTCGATGGTTAAGGGGACAAAATCTTCTAATACAATGGTGTGCTGAGCTAAAATTCTATCATCAACAGATTTAATCTCGACCGTATAGCGTCCGAGTGCAAAGGTTGTTTTTAGAGGTATTTCCGCAGTGAAAGCGCCAAATGCGTTAGACACAATGCTTGTTTTATAAACGGCGTCATCATTACGATTAATCAAGGACATTGTGAGGTCTTGATCTGGACTTGGCGATAAATCCAATGCCCTAACAACACCGAATATGTTTGCAATTTCTCCTGCACGAAAAGTCTTGCGATCAGACGTTAGGTAAACATCTTCTTTATGTGCTTTGACTTCACCCTCGGACATGAACCGGGGTTTTTGATCAAGGCTCGTGACTTTTAAAATACTCGTGCCGTAATCTTCAGCGCTTACGATAATGAATTCTGGGGCAAATCCACCAGAACCAGAAATTAAACTATTGGTCATAGAGACACGGCCTAGATCATCCGCCGATCCAGAAAAAAGCTCTCTGTTGTTACGTGCTAAAATGCGAACGTCAGCCTGAGCGATTACCTCAGCAGATTTAAAGCTGTTGAAAAACATATCCGTTGTGTTCAGGCCTTTGAACATTTGGACTGAAATGTCTGAAATTGAAAACCACTGTGTGTTTTTTGCTTTATAACTATTTTGTTTCAGTTCAGGTGAAGAGAATGTTGCAACAAATAGACCTGACTGATCACCTTTAAGAATATCAGAAAAGTTCATATTTATTGACTGCTTTTCATTAAGCTTTCCATCTAGCTGCATAGTGCGTTCAGCTATTTTATCGCCCCAAAAAGAATCCAAACGATCAATATCATTTTCATTCAAAAGGCTGAAAACCTCATCATAAGAAGTGAGGGATGCCAGATCAATTTTGTGCAGTGTAATCGTAACTTCATTAACGTTTACATAGCTCATTGGGATGAGTGCATCGGTGTGCATTGTGAGGATGGTTTTTGAACCGTCTGTTTCAATAGACGGGTTTACTTGGGGTGTTTTCGCAGCAAACTGAATAGGGACGTTTAACGTAACGAGATCGGACCCATTTCTAATAGCTTTCAAGCCGTTTTGAATCTTAATTTTGTATGAAGTCGAATGAGAAAGGCCAGAAATACAAAATTCCTTACCTTGATCATACCATCCCAAGATATTCTTCGGTCTGGAAATTGAATATGCATCAACAATACGGTCATTTGATGTGATTTCGAAATATTTTGCATAATCATCACCTAAAAAATCCAACGCCTCACCGTCTGAAGACCGGACGAGAGCCGAGCATATTGTCGCTGATCCACCGCTATCAAATGTGCGTGAAAGGTGAGCTGAGATTAACGCATCGTTCCTTACTTTGTAGAATAGATTTGCATCCGCGTTTAAAATTTTACCCCCATATGTAAATGTTGCGAAGCGTCCACTTGCCGCTACACTTTGCGTAACGTCGATCACACCAAGAAAGTTGACTTCTGTGCCAGCTGCGATGGACGTATTTTCACCAATATTAATCTGCTGGGCTGAGATGTAGCGTCCGGTTTCTTGTGCATGTCCTATGGATGGGAGCAGTAGAATTACAATGGTGGTCAATGAGGTTATCACAACAGCCAAGTAGCTGAGTAGTTTCATAAGTGAACGCATTTTATTTTCTCAATTTGGCAGGTTATGGACAGTTATTGGTCGTTTTATTTCGATACATGTTTTCTGTTTTGCAAACAGCTATGTGTACCATTCTGCGTGGGGCAGGGACTTGAGGCCTCGAGCCTCCATAAAACCACTAGCTGATTGTGAAAAACAATTTTGGCGCAGTTTTGTTAAAGTTTGTGGCAGGTTTGCAATTTGCCAGATATTATCTTCCACATTAGCTCGTTCATCATCGAAAATAGCGGTGAACATGTCAGCTTCAGACAAGCTAACCATTTGTAAGGTTTTCCAATCCCAAGAGCCTACGCTCAAGTAAACTAAGTCAAAATTTGTTGTAAGGTCTGTTGCCATGTGAAGAACTGATGCTTTGGACGCAACCAGGTCATCACCCACAGTCAAAGTTAGTTGCACAGTATCGTCAAAGCCCAACAGATTAGTTTCAATGTCAAAAATCCTAGCCCAGATACGCAGTTCGAAAGTATCACAAT